>CABSGW010000110.1 GCA_902477365.1 uncultured Prevotellaceae bacterium | reverse complement strand
TTAACGTTGGGCAAAGAACCGTTTGCTGTATGGTTGTGCGAGTCGGCGGCGCGCATAAAAAAAATGGATAAGAATCATTTGGTTTCTACTGGTAGCGAAGGACTTTACGGGTGCGAGAGCGATGAGGAACTTTGTGAGCGTATTCATCGGGATGACAATATAGACTACTTGACGGTTCACATATGGCCTTATAACTGGAAATGGGTGGATAAGACGCGTTTGGTGGACGATCTGCCCCATTCCTTCATGAAAACTCAATGGTATATAGATTTGCATACACGGATGGCGCGGGGTATAGGAAAACCTTTCGTCATTGAAGAATTCGGTTATCCCAGAGATCGTTTCTCCTTCTCGCCGGGTAGTAGTAGTACTTGCCGCGATTCTTATTTCACCTATGTGATGAATGCGGTACTGAAGAGTGCCGAACGTGGAGGCTATTTGGCTGGTTGTAATTTCTGGGGATGGGGAGGTGAAGCTGAGCCTGTCCATGAACGTTGGGAAAAAGGAGATCCTTATGTTTGTGATCCTCCTCACGAGCCACAAGGTTGGTACTCGGTTTTCCAGAAAGATACATCGACACGCGAGGTGATTCGCTCCTTTGTGCACCAAATAGATTCAATTTGCAATTAATTCTGTGCAAGTTATAAAGAAAACGGCATTCTGATACTGGTTTAAGGTAAATGGAATGCCATTTTTTTGTTGGATGAAAAAGAGAACAAAAGGTAGACAATACCTTGTTTGATGGAAAAATAGGACTTTTGTTAGAAATAATCGTGGGAATTTGGTGATAGTTCATTTTAATGTTGTACATTTGCAACCGGAACAATCAAGTTTGTATTGTATTTTTCTTCGTAATGTATTGCTCCGCTGTTGTCTGGCGGGTTTTTCATCGTAAAAAACGAAATCAACTTCTTGTTTTAAAGTATAAATAAAACAGTTGCGAAAATGTGAAAACACTTGTCGTGACACATTTTCGAATATGATGAAATTGCTTCTTGTAATAAATAATACGCTAACAGTTCGCCGAGCCACTGTATGTGAAGCTTTTATTTTGTTTTACTGTTCTTACTTAATGGTACAATAAATTTCGTAAATGGACTTCTCCCATGTGTTTTCTGTGTTTATTGTAAATCTGTAAATTGAACGGTGCTGCATACGCTATGCAGCCATAAAATCTATGACATTTAAAGAATTGAATATTTCAGAGTCTATCTTAAAGGCTCTTGCTGGTAAAAAATATGAAAAACCAACACCTATACAAGAAAAAGCCATACCTGTGGCACTTGAAGGACGAGACTTGTTAGGTATAGCCCAAACGGGTACTGGGAAGACGGCAGCTTTTGCCATCCCGATTATTCAACAGTTGAATAAATTTGATGCTAAAGATCATCGTCGGGATATTAAAGCACTAGTATTAACCCCAACTCGCGAATTAGCGATCCAGATAGATGAATGCTTCAGCGACTATTCCCAGTATTCAACGTTGCGTCATGCGGTAATCTTTGGTGGTGTGAACCAAAATCCTCAGATTGCAAAGTTGAGAAAAGGGGTGGATATTCTGATTGCAACTCCAGGGCGTTTGCTTGATTTGATTGGTCAGCGGCAAATAAATTTGCAACACATCCAGTATTTCGTATTGGACGAGGCGGATAGAATGCTTGATATGGGATTTATCCATGATATCCGGAAGTTATTGCCCTTATTGCCTCAGCGTAAACAAACATTATTCTTTTCGGCAACGATGCCTACAGCTATTGACAGCTTGTCTAAATCTATTTTATATAAGCCTGTAAAAGTGGAAGTAACATCAGCCTCTTCGGTTGTAGATACAATTAAGCAAGGATTGTATTACGTTGAAAAACCGTTGAAGAGTAAATTGCTGGTCGATATCCTGACGCAGGATGCTGAAAAGAATGTATTGGTGTTTTCGCGCACAAAGCATGGAGCTGATAAAATAGCCCGGACATTGAATAAACAAGGAATAGGTTGTGAAGCTATTCATGGAAACAAAACCCAAGTGGCAAGGCAGCGTGCTTTGAGTAATTTTAAATCGGGTAAAACACGAGTTATTATAGCTACGGATATAGCGGCAAGAGGAATTGATATTGCTAATTTGGAATTGGTGATAAATTATGACTTGCCTGATGTTCCCGAAACTTATGTACATCGGATCGGACGTACCGGACGTGCAGGACGTAGTGGTACAGCGTTGACTTTTTGTTCTCAAGAGGAGTATGGTCAGTTAAAGGATATACAGAAACTGACAGGCAAGAAAATTCGTAGTATGGTGATTCCTGCATAAATAATAAAAAACGAAAACTGAAATAAACGCCTATGGCCATATCATTTAACAAGAGAGAAGTAGAGAAGAAAAAACGGAGTAAAAGGATTGAAAAGCAAAAGCGAAAAGAGCAGCGTAAAGCTGGTGGGGGAGAATCTCTTGACGATATGATTGCCTATGTAGACGAGAATGGAAGAATCAGTAGTACACCACCGGATATGAGTAAAAAGAAAGAACTTGATATCGAGGATATCGTGGTGTCTATTCCTAAACAGGTTGAGACGGAAAAAGTTCCATTGAGTGGATTGATCGATTATTTTAATGGTGATAAAGGATTCGGCTTTATTAAAGAGAACGACAATCAGGAAAAGTATTTTTTTCATATCAGCGGTATCGCAGAACCTGAATTAGTAGAAGAAGGAAAAAAAGTAACCTTTAATTTGGAACGAGGGCTTAAAGGAATGACAGCCGTAGATGTACAATTTATAGAAAAACCAATTATTAATCAAATAGAATTAGAGAAAGATGAACATTTATGTATCGAACCTGAACTTTAGTACTAGCACTGAAAGTTTACAAGAATTATTTGCAGCATACGGAGAAATCGTTTCTGCGCATATCGTGACAGACCGTGAAACCGGTAGATCTCGTGGTTTTGGCTTTGTTGAAATGACAGATGATGCCGAAGGTCAAAAAGCTATTGACGAGTTGAATGGCACAGACTTTGAAGGTAAAACACTGACCGTGAATGTAGCTCGTCCCAGAACAGAGAGACCTGAAAGAAGAAGCGGTGGATATGGCGGTGGTCGCGGTGGAAACGGCGGCGGTTTTAATAGAAGAAATTATTAAAATCAGACCAAATTGAAAAAATGTGGAAGATCTTCTTTTGAGGATCTTCCACGTTTCTTATGAGGTCAAAACAAAGATAATTGCTGGATGGTTGGACGAGTATACTTTTCCATCTCGGTTTGTAGACCCAATTTGTAGCAAAGCTCTTGGAATGTTTGATGTAATTGATGGTAATGTGGGCTATAACACATGTATTGTTGACCGAATACCTGTTGATATTGTGACGCTATCCCCGGTACTAACTGTTCTAACGTTTGGTATAGGTAATCGCGAGATCCGGCACGGAGGGTTACGCCGAACAGTGGAAGAATATAAGATGCACCTGCATCTTTTGCCCGCTTAATGATGGTTTCCATGTTGTTGATGTCATCATTAATAAAAGGTAATAGAGGCATTAGTGTCACTCCCGTATAAATATTGTTACGTGCCAATGACTCCATTGTTTTGAAGCGTTTAGAGGTAGAAGGGGCATGTGGTTCTATTTTGCTCGCCAATGTGTCGTCTGCGCAAGTAATAGTCAAACTAACGGCTGCATAGGTCTTTGCTATATCTTGCAAGATGTCTATGTCTCTTTCTACTACATTGCTTTTGGTAATTACATGCACAGGAAATTTGTGTGAAGCAATGATTTGTAATGCGCGTCGTGTTAGTTGTAAGGTGCTTTCGACTGGCATATAGGGATCGTTCATCGAACCGGTGCCTATCGTTGCTTTTGGCTTATGCTTTATCTCGTATGCTAATAACTGTAGCGCATTTTTCTTTATCCTAATAGCACTCAAGTCTCCCATACGATAACACAAACTACGTGTATCGCAATAAATGCATCCATGTTGGCATCCCCTGTAGAGATTCATATTATATGAAATGCCGAATAGGGTATCTTGCGTCTTTAGCTTGGAAAGGATGGATTTCGTTTCAATATATTCCATACTATTTCCGTTCTCCAGCCGAAACCCAGCGTTTCGCCCAATACGATTCTGAAAGTCTACTGACAATCACTCCTTTTGAGCTACTAGCGTGAATGAATTTATCTTCTTTGAGATAGATTCCTACATGATCACATGGTGTTTTACGTGAACGTGACGTGTTGAAAAACAATAGATCGCCTTGCACCAGACGCTTTCCTGGTTTGAGCCGTACATCCATGTGGTACTGGTCTTCGCTGCGGCGCGATAAAGTGGTTTTGTAAACGTTTTTGTAAATATGATAAGTCAGACCGGAACAGTCTATTCCTGAAGTAGAGTTTCCGCCATTACGATAAGGGGTTCCTATCCATTTAGATGCTTCCAACAACAGAGTATGGTTATCACGTTCTTCTATGTCGATTCCCAAACGGATTCCGGCGCGGGCCAAATCACGCATGTAGCGGTTCGATACCACATGTTGCTGGCTGCCACACGAAGAGAGGCTGAGTAAAAACATACAACTTCCCATTATCCCGATCCAGGATAAGAAGGAAGTTGTATGGATATGTAATTTGGACATGCAAGCCTTAGAGTCCGTGTTCGTTTAAGTAACGTTCCACTTCAATAGCTGCTTTACAACCGCTGGCCGCAGCCGTAATGGCTTGACGGTAAAGTGGATCTGCTACGTCACCTGCGGCAAAAACCCCCGGAACTGTTGTACGTGGAGTCTGTCCTTCTGTGATGATATAACCCGTTTCGTCTGTTTTAATCCAGGGTTTGAACAGGTCACTGTTGGGTTTATGTCCGATGGCTAGGAAGAAACCGTCAATGGCAATGTCGTAACGTGTTTCGTCTGATTCGCCTTTTCTTTTTACGAGATGTGCTCCTTCTACGCCGTCTTCGCCAAAAAGACCGAGCGTGTTGGTTTCGAAAAGTACTTCTATTTTCGGATTTTCCATGACACGCTTTTGCATGATTTGAGATGCGCGTAGGAAAGGTTTTCGTACAATAAGATATACCTTAGCAGCTAGTCCGGCCAGGTAGATGGCTTCTTCGCATGCGGTATCACCACCGCCTACAACAGCTACATTTTTTTGGCGGTAGAAGAAACCGTCACAAGTAGCACAAGCGCTCACACCCATGCCTTGATATTTCTTCTCATCGTCCAGTCCCAAGTATTTCGCGGCAGCACCGGTCGCAATAATCAAACTGTGTGCTTTCACCTGACTTCCGTCTTCAAACTCAATTGTGTATGGCGATTGGCTTAAGTCGGCTTTAACTGCGATATTCGACCGTATGTCTGTGCCGAAACGTTCTGCCTGTTTACGTAAGTCATCCATCATCGTATTTCCATCTACACCTTCTGGGTATCCTGGAAAATTTTCCACTTCAGTGGTGGTTGTCAATTGGCCTCCAGGCTGAAGTCCTTCGTACAACACCGGAGCCAAGCCGGCGCGGCTGGCATAGATTGCGGCTGTATAGCCTGCAGGTCCTGAACCTAGTATCAAACAACGTATTGGTTCCATCTTGATTTCTGTTTATGATTATAATTTTAGCGAAGATCTATGATTTCCGCGTTCGGATATTGCTTGGGGTTAAAACGAAAGTAGGTGTCATTCCACTTCTGATTTGTTTTCAGCCGGGTTATTTGAATGGTCGTCCAATTATTTCCTTGGCGCACACGTACTGAGACGGGTAATTTGGTTTCGGGGTTTAGTGTAATGTAAAGTTCGCTCAGTCTTTGCTCTTTTCTTTCGGCTTTCAAGTGAACAACGGGACAACGTGTCGTCTTGTTGTTTATTTTTATATTGTTGTATTGCGAGGTATAATTATAACCATTTTTGTAAAGGTTAATGAAAGCATAGGGATTCAACGATTGCTGTTCCGATAGGGTAGGGGTTGTAATATTTACTTCGCTGTTATCCGGATTGTAACTCCATTGCGTCTTACCGTCAAACCAAACTTGCAGATTAGTGGTGTTGATGCGGTATTTGTTACCCTTAAAACTGATTGTACCGTTCATCTTGCCAGAACCGTTGAAGTTGGTGGCCGAAAAGGATGCTTCAACACCACCGGCTTTGTTCAGCTTGGCTGTTGCCTCGTCAAGCATCTTTTTGGTTGCAGCATCTTTCTGTGCATACAGAGCAATACTACATGCACATAGCAAAAATAATAGGCTATATAGTTTCTTCATAAAAGGGTTATTTTAGATTGTTCAATTTCATTTCCAGTTCCGTTTCGTCTACACACAGCACCTCTCTAGGTTTACTGCCTTGTGCAGGACCTACAATGCCGGCTCGCTCCAACTGGTCCATCAGACGTCCGGCACGGTTGTATCCAATGGCAAATTTACGTTGTATAAGCGACGTTGAACCTTGTTGATGGATCACGATAAGGCGGGCAGCCTCTTCAAACATCGGATCTAAGTTATTCAAATCCACACTTCCTGCAGCACTCGATTCCTCATTCTCCATTTCCACTTCAGGCAATTCCAATGCCGATAGATAGCTTTGTTGGGATGCGATGTGGCCATTGATCCGCTCAACCTCCGGTGTGTCGACAAAAGCACATTGTACACGTACCGGATCACTTCCGTTCAAAAACAACATATCACCTTTTCCCACCAGCTGGTTCGCTCCCGGGCGATCCAGGATGGTACGTGAGTCAATCATGGACATTACTTTAAAGGCCATACGGGCCGGGAAGTTGGCTTTAATGGTTCCGGTAATGATGTTGGTCGTAGGACGTTGTGTGGCTATTACCATGTGTATTCCCACGGCACGGGCCAATTGGGCGATACGGGCTATCGGCAGTTCTACTTCTTTTCCTGCTGTCATAATCAGGTCGCCGAACTCGTCAATAATCACCACAATGTAAGGCATGAACTTATGTCCGTTTTCCGGGTTCAACTGTCTGGCTTTGAATTTGGCATTATACTCCTTCAGATTACGCACACGTGCTTTCTTCAACAGGTCGTATCGCGAATCCATCTCCTGACACAAACTTTTCAGCGTTTTAATCACTTTCGTCACGTCTGTGATAATCGGGTCGCTGTTTTCATCAGGCACTTTGGCCAGGAAGTGCTTTTCTATAGGACTGTAAATACTGAATTCTACTTTCTTCGGGTCTACCATGACGAACTTCAGTTCTGCCGGATGCTTCTTGTAAAGCAGTGAGGTGATAATGGCATTCAGGCCAACAGACTTACCTTGTCCCGTTGCACCGGCTACCAGTAAGTGTGGTGCTTTAGCCAAGTCTACCATATACACCTCATTGGTAATCGTCTTTCCTAAGGCAATAGGCAGTTCGTAGTCGCTCTCTTGGAACTTTTTGCTATTCAAGATGCTTTCCATGGAAACGATACGCGGATTTTTGTTCGGCACTTCAATACCGATTGTTCCTTTTCCTGGTATGGGGGCTATGATACGAATACCCAGTGCGCTGAGGCTCAGGGCTATGTCATCTTCCAGGTTACGTATTTTCGAGATACGTACACCTTGAGCTGGTGTTATCTCGTAGAGCGTAATGGTTGGACCGATGGTCGCTTTGATACTGGATATCTCCACGCCGAAATTGCGCAGAATCGTGATGATACGTTCCTTGTTGGCTTTTTGTTCGGCCATGTCTATAGCCGGCCCGTTTTCCTCATATTTCTTCAATAATCCGAGATTGGGGTAGTGGTAGTTTTCCAAATCTTTTTTCGGATCGTAAGGCTCCATGCTTTCCGTGAACGAATCTTGGGTCGCTTCTTCCTCCTTGATACCGGTGTCAATGGTTATCTCGGGTTCATGCTTTTGGTCTGAAGCGGTGGCTTCAGATGTTTCTTGTTTCTTTTCCGTGCCCGACGTAAAGGGGGGCTCGTCTGCTTCCATCGTTGCAGTCTCGGCTTTTTCAACAAGTTCGTCTTTATTCTTTTCGTCCGACAAGTCAATGCTTACCGGCAGTGGGTCTTCATAATCTTTTGTGCGTTCATCGTCTTCTGCTAGGGTTTCAGACATATTGTCCGGCTCTGTATCCGCTGGCTGTTTCTTCTCTTTCTTGGCCGGCAGTTTACCTTTTATATAACTGGTCGGATTCAGCATCTTACGGATAATGCTGATGGTCTCATTGCTCAAATACACCAGGTAACAGACTGCAACAGCCAGCAACAGAATAAATAATCCAGGCTTTCCTATCTGCGAGGTTAGCATCCGGTTGATGTATTCCCCGTGTTGTCCGCCTGGCGCAAATGTCAGGTGGTTGAGTACATGTTCCGGAACAAAATACGCTAAGGCTACAGAGAACCAGATCATCAGGATCGAACAGTTCACAAACCATTTCCACAACCTCACTTTGTACGCTTTCATTAACTTCATGCTGGTAAAGATGAAGAAGATTGGTACGAAAAAGGCCGGAATACCGAAACATCTGTGCATAAAGTAGTAAGCCATTTGGGCACCTAATGCCCCGGCATACAC
>CABSGW010000109.1 GCA_902477365.1 uncultured Prevotellaceae bacterium | reverse complement strand
CGGCGTTCCCGTCGTTGGCCATGTCGGAGGAGGCGTCTGCATGTAATTGTTTCGATACCAGTACCAAGAGCGTTTGGGCAGGCGGAAATAATCAACGATACCCATTTTCCCCAGCGTGCTTCCGGCAATACTTCCGTGGTCAAAGCCACACCAGATAAGTTGTCCACTACGCCAGTCGCGTCCTTTCCAACCCTCTTCTTTCTCTAAGTCTCCCCATCCGGGTATGTATTCGCCCGGCCGTTCCGCCGTGGTGCTTCCGTATTCCGATACAACATTGGCGATACCCGGATTTTGAAAGTCCGGTTGGGTGGCCCCGTCTCCGTTATAGCCGGCAAGGTCGCCCAGTTTGTCGATGCGTCCTTCGCCCAACGGACGTTGTGCTCCACCTATCGCGGCCGGACGGGTTGGGTCCAGCCGGTGAGAGAGGTCTACCATGCGCTTGAGCAACCGTCGTACGCCAGGCATGGCTTCGGGAGCAGAGAAGAAGGCTTCGTTACACATGCTCCAAACAACAATGGAGGGGTGGTTGCGGTGAATGCGTATCATCTCGGTCAGCTGTTGCAATGCACTTGCTTCAAATCCGGCTTCATCGGCCGGGTTAACGGGATAGGCACTGGAGTTCCAATAACCGTCCGGGCGGAAACCGCCAATGCCCCAGAACGGAGCTTCCGACCAAAACAGCATACCCGCTTCGTCGCAAGCGCTCGAAAAGACGGGGGCATGGGGGTAATGCGAACCTCGTATCATGTTGAATCCAGCTTCTTTCATTTGGTGCACATCGCGTCGCATGGCTGCCTCGGTTACGGCGTCACCCCATCCGGCTTGGTCTTGGTGTACGTTGGCGCCCTGTAGATAGAGGTGTTGACCATTAAGGAAAAAACCACGGTCGGCCGTCCATTCAAACCAGCGGAAACCGAATGTCGTTTTGTCTTCATCAATCAGGCGTTTACCCTCGTACAGCTTACTGATCATTTTATATAGGGCCGGTGTGGCGGGAGTCCACAATTGCGGTCGATCCAGTTGTTTGGTGGTTTGCGAGAATGTCTTGTTACTGTGTGCGGCAATGGTTTCTTGTGTCTCAACTGTAGTAATCAATTTCCCGTCAGGACCGAAAATTTGTGTCAATAACCGATAAGTACCGTTGTTTGGCGACTGGTTGCACACGTCGGTTTGTATGTGGACGGCTGAAGCCCTTCCTTGTTTTTCTCGTAAGTCGGGTGTAGTGACAAACGTGCCGTACCAGTCAATGTGTACCGGCGATTTCGTGACTAACCGGACATTGCGGTAAATGCCTCCGCTGAACACGTGTTCGCCCGCACGTGGAGCGATGTTTGGGCGCCACAGGTTGTTTACCCGTATGGCTATGACGTTGTTGCCGGCTTTTGCCCATGGGGTGATGTCGATGGAAAAGCCGGTATAACCTCCGATGTGACTGCCGGCTAGGGTGCCGTTTACAAACACCTCGGCCTCTTGAAAAACACCGTCAAACTCCAGGTAAGCCTTGCGGGATAGTGTTTCTTTTGAAAGGTACAGGGTCTTGCGGTACCATCCATAGCCTACGTAGAAGTCTTTTGACAGAAAATAGGGTATGCTGAACGAATGCGGCAGGCCGATATTTTCCCAATGGCTGTCGTCATAATCCGTGTGTTTGGCATCGGGAAAATCGCCTTGAATGTATTTCCATTCCCGGTTGATGTTGGTGCTGGTTCTGACTGCGGCGTAGGTCTGTACGTAGCCGGCGTATAACGTGGCGATAAGAATAACGAACAAACGTATTGGTTTCATGCTGTTGGGTTAGGTTGGGTAAGCTGATGTTTATTGAAAACGGAGCATAATAGATGATTCGGCTGTCTTGTCACAAGCGCTGTCTCTGTTTGTTGCGAAGTTACATAACTTTTCCCATTCGGGCAATTGGCAGAAAACACTTTGTTCCTATGAGAGGAGTTTTTTTGTGTCAGTATACGTTTGGTTGTGTTGGGGAGATCTGTATTGGGGTGTATGGTTGTACGGGCAAGTTTTACCGTACTGGGCTTCTCGTTCGTACCGACTGGTGAGTTCGTTTGAACGTCCCCGTAGGGACGTTATGGGCGTCTAGGGACATTAAAAAAACGGACCACATGGGAGTGTGATCCGTTTTTGAGTATCGCGATAGGGGGAAATCAGAGGTCAAGCTTCAGTTTCTCTGCTCCTTCGTTGTCGAGAACACGTAGCGTAAGTTCTTTTCCCTTTTTGGTGAGAACAAGCAGCGTTGCACGTTGCGGATTCGGGCCACCGCCAACAATAACGGGGAACGGATTGCCTTTCTCGCCCACCGGATGATATTTGTAGCGGTGTGTATGCGCTGCCAAGTCAATGTCGAATGGTGCTTTTTTCAGAACGGGCGACCACAGGTCGTAACAGGGGGAGTAACCATCACCGTTACCCCATAACGGGATGTGGTGTATAAGTACGCGGCGCGATGCCTTCTTAAAGGCTTTTGAAGCCAGTTCCTTTTTTAGGAAACCTACCTGGTCCATACGTAGTTGGGTAAAGTCGTTCAAACCGTAATAAACCCAGTGATCGTCGGGTTTGTCCTCGCCACAGTCCAACATCACGAAGCGGGTGTCACCCCAGCTGAAAGCGCCGTAGGTGGCTTCTCCGCCGGGTTGTGCAAAGAGCGAAGGCATACCGGCCGAATAGGCGTTACGTATCTCGTGGTTACCCCGGATAAAGAACGTGGGTTTGCTGGATGAGTTGAACGCATCGGTCAGTATATGAATGTTCTTGATGGCGTAGTCGCGGTCGAACGGTTCGGGTAGGCAGTCTCCGTTGAAAATAACGAAATCGTGCGGAATTTGTTGGGCCAGTTTGCTGAATGCGTTAATGGTGGCCGTAGTTTCGTGCAGGTCGTTGAGGATCAGTGCGGTGAAATCAGATGTTTGAGCCGTAGGCAGTGTAAAGGCGTAGAACGGGCTTTTATAGGTCTCGCCAAATGTTTTGCTGTATGACTGGTAGTCGATGATTTCCTGTGCACATACCCGATAGTAGTAGGTTTGTCCGGGTTTCAGGCTGTCCAGCGTTATTTTGTTTTCGATGTCGTAACATACCTCCTGCCCTCCGATGAAGTCGCGTGCACGTTTCAGGTTGAGTGTGTCCGTCCCATACTCCACCCAGCAATGTGAGACGGCATTGGTCTGGAACATTACAGTGATGCTTTCGGGGGTGGGGTTCTGAAGATAGGGTGCGTGGTACACCAGTTGGGAAGCCGGTGTCTTGAATTGCATCCGGGCCAGTACGGGACGATGATCGGATGCGTTTTTTTCGTTGAGCACGTAAGAACGGCGTGGTACCAACTGTTCGCCGGTAGCCTTGTACAGTGCGATGTAGTCAATGCAACTGTCCGGTTTGTCGGCCGGAAATGTGGCGTTCTTGGTGTTGTTGACAATACGGAAATCGTTCTTCAGCTGTTCCAGCAGTTTGGACTGTGGGGTGGCGTTCCAGTCGCCGGCCAGGATGAATGGTTTGCGTACACGTTCAGCCTCCTTGCGTATAAGGTCGATGGAAGCCATGCGGTCGGCCTCGGTAAGCGACAGATGGGCGCAGGCCATTATATAACGGTCGAACTCAGCAATCAGCAGGGTGCGTTTCTCTTCGCGTCCGGGCAGTGCGATGTGGCGTACGGAAAGGGGCTTTTCCTTACTTAAAATACCGATTCCGTATTTCCCTCCGTCGTAAGGGATGGCAGCACCAAAAGTGGGACGCATCAGTGCTTCGGCTGCAATTTCGCCCAGTACGTAACGGCCTTTGCTGCGTTGGGTGGCACTGTCCACTTCCTGGATGGCTACTACGTCCGCTCCGCTGTTACGGATGAGCGCGCCGATGCGGGCATAGTCTGTTTTACCGTCCAGGCCTATGCCGTTGTGCACGTTATAGGTCAGTACATTCAGCTGGTTTTGCTGTTGCAGTTTGGTGAAAACCTGTGCTGAGAGTGGCGTTGCCAAGGCGGTGAGTGCCAGTCCCAGCGAAAGGAACTTTTTAGTGTTTGGTCTCATGGTTGTTTTTTATACAGTAGTTCTTAAAATTAGAGTCAGGCAAAGATACTTCTTTTTTCGAACAACGTTTTTCTTTTTTTATGGAAAAGGAAATAGTTTGTCTGGCGATCACGGAAGAACGTTCTTTTTTATTTATCGTACAGGGTAGGTGTCTGTTCTTTTTTTGTACTTTTGTCGTAATGGAATAACGCACAAAACGAATAACATGAAACACACAAAATGGATGATTCCCTGTTTGGGAATTTGCTTGTTGACGATGTCGGCTGAAGCAAAACGTTTGTCGTATCAGGACGCTCGGAAACCGGTGAAAGAACGCGTAGCCGACTTGTTGAAGCGCATGACGCTGGAAGAGAAAATCGCGGAGTTGAACTTACGTCCTTATTACGCCAAGAGCGACTCTTCGGTACGTGCCGCGATTCGTCGGGGCGAGATTGGTGCTCTGCTGAAGGCTAACGGGGCGGGACTGAACCGTTCGTTGCAGGAAGAGGCGATGAAGCATAGCCGGTTGGGGATTCCTTTGATCTTTCATGAAGACGTGATTCACGGCTATCGTACCATAGGGCCTATTCCGCTGGCTGAATCGTGCAGTTGGGACACGGCGCTGGTGGCACGCAGTGCGGCTGTGGCGGCCGAGGAGGCTGCGGCTTCGGGCATTCAGTTGACTTATGCGCCGATGGTGGATGTGTCGTATGATCCGCGTTGGGGACGCATTATGGAGACGTCTGGCGAGGATGCTTTTCTAGGATCGGCGTTGGCTGCTGCGCGTGTGAGAGGATTTCAAGGGGCGTCGCTGGCCGATGTGAAGACGGTGGCCGCTTGTGTGAAACATTTTGCCGGATACGCAGCGTTGCTGGCCGGAAGGGATTATCAGAACACCGATTTTTCGTACCGTGACCTCGTGGAGCGCTATTTGCCTCCGTTCCAGGCTGCGGTAGACGCTGGAGTGGCCTCTGTAATGTGCTCGTACACCAGTTACGATGGTGAGCCGGTGACGATGAACTATTTTATGAATACCGAACTGTTGCGTAACCGGATGGGATTTAAAGGACTGTATATGAGTGACTGGGCAACGTTGAATCACGCTGTGGAGGAGGGGGCTGCCGTCGACGGACAGGAGTCGGCTCGCCGCGGGTTGGAAAGCGGTATCGGAATGGATATGAGTGCCGGTCAGTTTTCGCGCTGGTTGAGCCGCCTGGCCCGGGAAGGTGTGGTAGATTCAATGCTGATAGAACGTGCTGCAGCCTATGCGCTGGAAGTTAAATTCAAGGTGGGACTGTTTGACGACCCTTATGCTTATTTTGATGAGAAGCGGGAACGCAAGGTCGTTGGAAGTGAGCGCGTGCGCCAGGCTACACTGGATATGGCATGTGCCAGTATGGTGTTGTTGAAAAATGAAGGAAATGTACTTCCTCTTACCTCAACGGGAAAGATAGCTTTGGCCGGTCCTTTTGCAGGAATGAAGAATGATTTGCTGGG
The DNA here is from genome assembly GCA_902477365.1 of uncultured Prevotellaceae bacterium. GTDB lineage: Bacteria > Bacteroidota > Bacteroidia > Bacteroidales > Bacteroidaceae > Alloprevotella. Next base: position 2,995 of record CABSGW010000109.1, on the reverse strand, counting down.
GTCGTGGAGTATGATGGGACGTGGCGAAGAGGTTATTTCGGTACTGGACGGACTGAAACGGAGAGTTCCGGCTGAGCGGTTGATAGATGCCGGATGTGCTTGGAATGGAGTGACTGATGACTATTTGCAGGGAATTACAGGCCGTGTATCCGATGCCGATGTGATTGTTGCTTGTGTGGGCGAGTATTCGTATCACATAGGTGAGGCCGTGACAACGGGACGGTTGGAGATTCCGGCCGAGCAGATCGCATTGTTGAAGCGGCTGAAGGCTACCGGAAAACCGGTCGTGGCAGTACTCTTTAACGGTCGTCCGTTGGCTTTGGAACAGGTACTGGCCTCGTGTGACGCGTTGTTGGAAGCTTGGTATCCCGGCACAATGGGTGGAGAGGCTGTGGCCGCTTTGCTGACCGGAGAACGGACTCCTTCCGGAAAACTGACCCAGACATTCCCGCGCCATGTAGGCCAAGTGCCTATCGCTTATAACTTCAGGCGTACATTCGGAAAGATAGATCATGCAGATTTGTCCAAAGGACCGGAGTTCCCGTTTGGCTTTGGGCTGAGCTATACCACATTTGCTTATGACAAACCGGAGACCGACCGCACAACGTATTCAATCGGTGACTCGGTACGGGTAACGGTGCGGGTACGTAACAGCGGCACATGCGCCGGAAAGGAAATCGTGCAACTGTACATCCGTGACGAAGTGGCTACCATTGTGCCTCGTGAAAAGGAGTTGCGTGGTTTTACTACCATCGTGTTGCAACCGGGCGAGTCGCGTGAGGTAGTTTTCCGTTTACCTAAAGAGGCGTTTATGCTTTATAACAACCGGATGGAACATGTACTGGAACCGGGTGCTTTCCGTATCATGACAGGAACTCATTCGGCGTCCTTGCAGGAGACACGCATTACGTTTAAGGCGTTGTAAGTAACGCATGAAGAAAAAGCTCCGGATAGAGGTTTCATACCTGTCTATCCGGAGCTTTTTCTTTGGACTTTAAAGAGGAGGTTACCAGCCTTTCTGTTCCCAACCGGCCGCTGTGTACCATTCGGTTTGACGGAATGCCTCGTTCAGGTCACCGTAACGGCAGATAGGGGCATTGGTGGTATAGCGTGCTTGGGGTACAAACATGGATACGGCTGTATAGTTTTCTACATCAATGGGAATGAACACCTCGTTCCATCCTGAACTGTAGGAATAGACAGACGGTGTGGCTGCTTTGTAGGTAATGCACCGATCCAGTTGTGCGCGCCAGCGAAGGTAGTCTTCCGACGACTTTACCAGTGCTTTCATGGTTTGTCCTGCATCATAAAATTCGGGTGCATAGCCATAGCTGGAGAGATAGTCTGCATAGCGTTGTATCTGGCTCATGTCCGGATAAGTTTCGGTTGCCTGCGGCAGAACCTCCGCTGTGATGCGGGCCAGTGAATCCAGCCCAGCTGTTTTGACCGTAGAGATAACCAGTCCGAAGTCGTTATAGGGGTAACGTGCCTCGTCTTTCATAAATTTGAAATAGCTTTCGGCGATGGCTGTTGAGGGAGTTTTTGCGAAGAACCCGTTTTTCATGAGGTTGAAATAGTTCGCTCCGATAGCCGGCATGATGATGGGACCGGCGATGATATAATCTGTTGTATTGCGTAGCGTGTAACCGGATTCCAGACATTGCATGAGGCAGGCATCAAAGAAAATATAATCAAAATGTACCTTACTGTCTTCAAGAGCAGCGGCAAGATCCTCGATTTTCATCTGAGAGCCGATATTCCCGTATTTGTCTTTGTCATAATACATGCTACCGCCCGGACCTACATCTACACCGAACGAACGGCCTGTCTTATTGGGTAAAGCCGGTGGAAGCCAGCCGTCGGCATGCGACCATAATACCAGTCCATAGCTGCTAGAAGGATAATTGGTTTTACACCATTTCAGGACGTTGCTCAACGTCGTCGGGCTGGACGAGTCATCGTCAGTCTGTGAGCGGTAAACGAGTTTCGGTACTACTGTATTGCGCGTAATGAGGTAGATACGTGGGTTATTGGCGTCGTCCATATAGAGTAGTACGCGGTCGTTTTTCCCCATGTAAGACGCACCTTGTACAATCTCGGCCGAATCGCTACGGTGAAATTGGTCATATCCCAAACTGTTCTGGGCCGATTGATAAATGATTACCGTGCGGTCGGAGGGTGAGGGAGGGGGAGGGTTCTCTCCGGATTCATTATCGGAACAGGCGGTTATCAATAGTCCGGTTGACAGGATTAAAGTGTAAAATATCCGTTTCATTGTATGTGTACATTAAAGGTGATGGTTCATAAAAGAAGCGTGTGTTCGTTTGGATTGTCTTATTGGATGTGGCTGCCTCATGAGTTTTTGGGTGGATGGGTGGATGAGGGTGTAAATACGATTTCGACGGTTTGGAAACCGAAATTCCGGAAAAGGGATGTGAATTGGCGACGGGCATTTTCGCGTGCTTCGTGGCGGTTAGCTGCCGTAAAGCAACGTTTCAACATAGCCTTACGGGCACGTCGGTACAGGGCTTCGCGGTCAGCGTCTGTCCATTTTCCGCTTTCGTAGAAAGAACGGGTTCGCGCTTCGTCCACAAACTGTTTGTCGAGCAAAACGATATCGGGAAGTTGTAAGCGGGCTGTGTCGCCGGTAGCTGTAAACCAGTCGGGCGAGGCCTGTTCCAAGTCTATGCCCAGCCGCAAGGTTCCCCGGTAAATGCGGGCCAGTTGGCTGTCTGAGAAGAAACCTTTGCGGGTAGTGTCTACCAGTTCCTCGGTGTCAATGGCAAGAAACTCCCATTGTCCTATTTGTTTGATCTGCCGGATTTCCTCTGGAGTGACGTCTATGGTTGATGTATGTGTCAGTTGTACGTGTACACCTCCTTTTGAAAAGTAAAAGAATGACACGATGACGGCTCCCGTTATGCACAGAGCTATCAACGGTTGACGGAACAAGAAACGGCCACTGAATGTAATGATCAGCCAAGGTAAACGGAGC
>CABSGW010000108.1 GCA_902477365.1 uncultured Prevotellaceae bacterium | reverse complement strand
TTTATCGTATTCTGCGGTGGTTTCTCTAACTCCGATGTTCTCGGTTCTGCCAAGCTGTCAATAAATAAAAAGGAGATTCCGCTATTGACTGGTTCAACACAAACTGAATAGACTTGGGCTGTTTCCAGTCCGCCAGTTCCGTACCTTTCAGTAAATCAGCATAAACTTTTTGTTTTACTTCGGAATACATATCCAGACGAACGCGATTATCGGCATCACCTAATACAACCCAACCACGTGACAAAGGGGTTTCGACCAACAACGAAGCCGTCTGGCGTGCAAACAACCCTGTAGCCTTCTCCGTAACGGTATATACCAAATTATAAAGTCCCGGATCAAGGGTTATCTCCACATTTAAATTACGTTCTTCGCTCAAAAGAATCGGAGCTAAAGTCTCATTCTTTGGATAGGCCTTCCAGTCGTATGTATAGGCCTCCTCGTGAAACGGATTGGCCGACAACTCTGGAGTAACCTGCAGGGGCTCCAACACCAATGCCGAAAGATTATCATCAAATACAATCGACACATCATTCAGCGTGCCGTATTTATAATTACCTAAATCTTCCGTGCACCCCACACACAACAGGATGAATAACCATCCCACCAACAAGTTATATTGTTTTCTCATATCGTCTGTTATTTGGTAAAGTCTAACGCATTTCCATCCGGATCAAACGCATCCTTATCGTAAGCTATTTGCATTGCCTTATTCTGTACCTGCTGCCACACATATTGACTGACATTCACCTGCATATAGCTCCATTTAGCCAAGGTAATCTTATTGGCAACATTGTAATCGGCACGTGGTATCTCGGGGAACAATTTGCATAACAAATCTAATTTATACACCGAGAAAGTTCCACCAAACATCGTATTCCAACCTGCCGGTGCAACGGTAAACTGATTGGTAAAGAAAATGCGATACTCCAAGGTTGTCACCGTATCGTTCCCTACCAACTCATGCGGATAACGGTTAGAGAAATAAGAGTTTGGTCCTATTTTCAAACGGATAACTTTTGTCTCATTGGATAATGAAGGAGTCTTCAGCAAACGTACCGTATAGGTAAACTCCGATACGTTGGCCGGTACCACTGCCGGAGTCAATAGCTGATAATCCACATCTTGCTGTGCATTGTCAGACGTCACTTCCAAATTAACTGGTCGATCGAAATCTGCCAGACGTCCAAATGTTTGAATAGCAACCGGGATGTCCATAAAATCGTCCTCACTGTAGATAAATGTAACAGAGGTGCTGTCTACCAGATTTGCAGTAGAAGTCCGGTTATTAAAATAGATACCAGCTTCTCCACTGTACAATGGAACCTCGCTCTCAGAACAAGCGCTAAGCAATCCCAATACATTCAACAAAGCGATGGTTATATAATACTTACTTTTCATGACGATACTTATTTTACGTTATCACTTTCAGAATCAGGCAATGGAACGACAAACACTTTATCAGAAGCCGGAATTGATAACGTTTCATCGTTGGCCGTTATCTGATAAGTAAGTCCTAAGTTAGCCCGTTTATGATAGAAAAAGATTTGTCCTTCTCCATACAGTTCGCGCACATACTCATATTTCAAACGTATTCGGTTGTAATACTTCTCTTCAACAAGTGTAGCTCCTCTATGCGAACGCAGTTCATTTAAATAGAACAAAGCATCTTCCGTATTTTTTTGGGTCTCTGCAGCAATCAGATACATCTCACCTAAACGTATCAAAGGAATCATCTGGTTACACATCAGTGCCGTATTCTGAATATCCGCATATTTGTAAAAGTACTGTGTTCCTCCCATAACTTTCCAATTTGCGATATAACGATAATCATCCGTCGTACCCCAGAAACGAGCATCTCCTCCGAAGATGATATAACGCACCAACAAAGAGTCCATGGTAAACACTGGCTTAGGCAATAAGCCCGGATCATAAAGATTTTTATGCAAATTGCCACGCTGGGAGTTTTGTAAACCAAATAGAACCTCAGACGAGAACACACGATCGGGATTAGCTGGCGTACCCAACACCAAACTACGATCTACGAACGGAAAGATGCCTTCGTTACCAGCCTGTATCACATTCTTTGCATGGGTGAAAGCAGCCACACGATACGATTCTTGCTCATCAGCCTGCGAAGCATCTTCACTGTCGGCATCCCACATATATTGATAAGCACGTGCCAACAGCGCCTGTACTGCAAAATAATTCAGTCGCAAAGCCCGATAACGTAAAAAATTGTCGTTCGTTGTTTTATCTGCCGACATTTGGGTTCCCTCTGTTCGCACGGGGTCATTCTCCAAACACTTCTCAGCTTCTTTCAGGTCTTTAATGATATATTGCATCACCTCATTAGCCGGCAGAATCGGGGTTATAACCAAATCCTGTTTCATCCGATAGGGAATAGCCGGATTCTGGGGATTCTTTATATAAATTGGTCCGAATATCCGCAACATATCAAAATGAAGGAAAGCCCGCAAAGCCAATGCCTCACCACGAATAATTTGATAATTATTTCCCGTAAACAACCCTTTCCTGCTATCGATATTATCCAATATCTTATTACAATTGGCAATCAGCGCATAAGCTTTATCCCATACTTTATCAAAACGGTCACGCCAATAAGTGGTCGAGTAGTTATGATTACTCAAATCGATATAATCGCCCCATGTATTGCGGTCGTCACCTACCATTACATGCCGACTCATTACCTCAAGCATTTCTGCCGTCAACGCTTTCCCGTATAGATTCTCATCATTCAAATCTATATAAATACCGTTCAGCAGCTTTTTAAATCCAGCCTCACTTTTAAGTAATTCGTCTTCACCTATTTGATCATAGGGCTTCACATCCAACCAATCAGAACATGACGTTGTCATCATACCCAACAGACAAACAAAAAAGAACGGTACAACGCTATTTTTATATTTCATATACTTAAATCCTTTTAGAAAGTTGCAGATGCTGAAAATGAAACTGTACGCGCAAATGGGTAATCAATACCACGCTCGCTCTTCACCGATGACCAATAGAACATATCATTCATATTGGCTTGAAGTGTCAGAGAACCTAACTTCATTCGCTTCAACATCTTCTTGGGGAAATCATAACTTACCGTAAACGATTGCCCTTCCAATACATTTTCATCCATAATGAAACGAGAAGATTTCTCTGTTTTCTGAATCATCGAAATACCCTTAAATTTCGCATCCCGATGTTCCGGCGACCATCTATCGTATAAAGCCCGACGGTCTTGATTGTAATTGATTTCAGTCAGACCAATATTCTCAACCTTGTTATACAACGCTGAATTGAAAATCTGTCCTCCAATCTTATAACGCATATAGCACCCTAACGAGAATCCTTTATAATAGAACGTTGTACCGATGATACCCTCAACATCCGGCTGAGTATCGCCTAATTCAACCTCGTCACTTACATCATAATCGAACGTATAAGAACCATCCTTCTTAATAAAAATTTCTTTTCCCGTAGCAGGGTCTATACCAGCGGAACGAACTGCCCAAATAGCAGTAGGACTACCTCCATCATAATAACGCGTTGTTTCCATCGGTAAGCTCTGGTTATTCTTGTTTAACGCATCGAGCGATTTTCCGATATTATTATATTCGGACGTATAACTACGCATATTCAGACTCAATGTCCACACCATATCACGCTTAGGCTGATAAATGGGGGAATACCGTAAAGTAGCCTCCACACCATTGGTTGTTTGCGTGCCTAAGTTCATCGCCATTGTTTTCACTCCCAATGAACCTGGTGTGGTAATGATAGCCAACAAAGGATCTGTCTCTTTCCGAAAGAAGTCAACGTTAAAAGTCAAGCGATTCTTCAACATTACAATATCGGCACCAATCGTATAATTAATGGTTTCCTGCCAATCCAGATCAGGATTTCCCAAAGCAGCAATCAATACGCCTGAACCAAAAACGTTATTCATCAATGTATTAAATGCATACGTCGTAAAGGACTGACTACCCGAAAAGTTCTGGTTTCCGGGATTACCCACAGAGCCTCTGACCTTCAACATCTGAAATAGCTCCTGTTCTTGCATGAATTGTTCATTGTGCAGATTCCACCCCAAACCAAATGACCATGTATCACGAAAACGACGGTTAGAACCAAACATAGAAGCACCATCCTTACGATAATTCACATCTACCAAATAACGATTATTGTATGCATAACCACCATTCAAATAGAAACTGACAGAACGGGTACGACTCTTTGTATAAGTTGGTTTCCCACTTGAAGGATAACGGTTGGCAAAAGAGGGCGAACCGAACTGGTCTTCAGTAAAACCGGTTGCACTATATCCATTGGCTTCATTATCGGCATTATCAAATGTGAAACCACCAACCAAATTCACCATGTGCAAATCATTCAACAATTTACCATAGGTCACAGACAAATCGCCTTCGTAGCTAAAAAGGTCTTTATTACGGTAAGTATAGAGCCCTTTTTCAGTATCTTCTTTCCCATCAAAATCTGTATGTAAAGGAGAAAGCCTACTCTCTGCTATCGTGTTGGATTTGGTAATCCCCAACTTGGCGTGGGCACGAAAATCCGAAGAAATAAAATAGTCGACAATAAAATTATTTGTAAAACCAAATCCACGGCTTACATCGTAGTTGTTTAGACGAGCATTCCATAATGGATTCACAACCGGAGACAACATGTCGCTTTCTGGGGCATACAAGTATTTATCAATACCTCCACCAGCATTCTGTTTACGGTAATAAGGATTAGCCTGTGCATAGTCAGAGAAAGGAACTGACGGATCTTCGGTATCCAGATAATTTAACGTCAGTTTATTGCTAAACTGGAATTTCCCTGCATTATAAATCAAATCCAAATTACCGGAAAAAGTTTCACGCGCGGATCCCTCCATCACACCCTGCACATTACCATAACTCAAACCAACACCATAACGGATATGCTCCTCACCACCATCGGCATAAATATTATGTTTCTGACTGAGCCCGGTACGTAATGGCTCGCTTAACCAGTAAGTATTCACTCCACGTGCTATTTCTTTCTTACGTTCATTGTGCAACCGGTCCAATTCCAACTGGTTCGCATAACTTCCGGTCAAATCAGTATAGAAGCCAGCCAATTCCTCAAAACGTAACTTTTCTTTAGCGTTCATCAGATTATATCCCGACAAATCGGCCATCGTGACACTGAAGTCCCCTTTATAATTCAAGCGTAACTTTCCACGTTGTGGACGCACGGTTTCAATCACAACCACTCCATTGGCTGCTTTTGAACCATAAATGGCCGTAGACGACGCATCCTTCAACAAAGTAACAGAGGCCACTCTATTCATATTCAAATCCATGACCGTCTGCAAATCGGTCTCAAAACCATCCAATATAAATAAAGGTTGATTGGGATCGGTGCCATACTCTTCTTTCAGCCCCATAATACTACTTTTGCCACGCACTTCGATGTCAGGCATACGGTTAGGGTCTGAACCAAACTGTACATTCTCGGCTATTTTGAAGGAGGGATCAAGCACACTCAGATTCTGTAATAAATTTTGTGCACCCAGCTTTTTAAGTTCTTCCCCGGTAAAGGAAGTAGCAGACCCCGTAAAAGCCTCTTTATTACGCTGGTATTTTCCTGTAATCACTACCTCTTCGATGGCTACATCATCGGTTTCCAACTGAACAATCCGTAAAGCAGAAGTTACTTTACCGTCAACATAAGGTATCCGCTGCTTTTTATATCCCAAAAACGAAACCAACACAACATGTTTTCCTTTTGTCGGAAGCTTCAATGAAAACTCACCTTCCGCACCTGTAACCATGCCTATGCTTGTTCCTTCCAGCATAACCGTTGCTCCAAAAACCGGCTCACCTGTCTTTTTATCAATCACTTTACCTTTCACTTCCCGGGCTTCCTGAACCGTTTGCGCACACACAATACCCCCACTCCATACAGTAGTACATGGAATCAGGAACAAGGAGGTTGCAAACAAAAAAGGCTTAATAGGAACATGAAAAGAAAAAGAAGAAGAAGCGGGACCCTTCCCGCCTTTTGCACTTGTCATATCTACCTTTATTAATTACGGCTGCAAAATTACAATTTTATTTTTACATTAAAATAATGCTTATTCACAAAACAATAAAAAATATCATTTAAAAAATCAATATGCAACGACAACATGCTACTAAATGATCGCTTTGGCACATGTGCCAAAGCGATCATTTAGTAGTAAACAACCATCCTTACAACAACGTAAGAAACAGCATCTAAACTTATCTCACTACCTACAAAATCACAAACCGATTACAGGCTTCAATTCATTTCCCTGTTTGTCTATCGGATAAAGAGCCCCTTCCTCTTGAAGCTGCCTACACATCTTACGAAGCATCTCCTGATACTTATCCGGATACAAAGCCGAAACCTCTTTTCTTTCTTCCGGATCATTTTTCAGATTATAGAGCACAGCTTTCGGCTGCTTCGGATTTTCCGGATGATAATAATAAATCAACTTCCAATCACCATCACGGTATACGGTAAAATAATTTCCGCGATGAGCATGTGGAAAATGCATCAAAAAAGATTCTGGACGTTTTCGGTTCTGTTCGCCAGCCAATTGCTTCTTCAGGTCAAACCCATCCACCGTATATCCTTTCGGAACACTGCATCCAGCAACCGATAAGACGGTAGGATAAATATCCATAATCGTACCCAGTTGCGTTTGTATTGCCCCGATTTGGATTGGTAATCGTTTTTGCACTTTATTTCCCTTTTGAGGTTTGGCCCAGGCTGCAATAAAAGGTACACGCATACCACCTTCGAATTCTGTTCCTTTCTTCCCTCTTAATGGAGCAGAAGACCCATATCCACGAGGATCTCCCAACGGAGCATCCCCACCGTTATCTCCTAAAAAAAGGATCAACGTGTTTTGAGCTATACCCAACCGCTCCAACTGTTCCATAATATCTCCCAGCGACTTGTCCATCCCTTCTATTAATGTAGCAAAAGCACAGGCCTGTTCAGACTTTCCATGATAACGCGACAAAAAGCGCTTATCAGCCTGAAAAGGATCGTGTACGGCATAATGGGCCATATTTAAATAAAAAGGCCTTTTCTCGTCCACAGCCCTCGCAATTTCCCGATTAGCCTCCATGGTCAAGGCATCACTCAAGAACACATCCGTACCGTGATACTTTTCCAAATCGGGAACGGCACGTGCCTTATTCCCTTTGATATGTCCGTATCCCCATTCGCCATAGTAACTACCCGGATGCCCTATTCCCGAACCGGCAATATTCACATCGAACCCAAGGTTCTGCGGATTTTCTCCCTCACTATCCTTACAGCCAAAGTGAGCCTTACCAACATGAATCGTCTTATATCCGGCGGCTTGTAACACTTTCGGCATAGTGGGAATGTCGGCTGTCAATCCTTTCCAGTTCCATGCCGGCGGACCATACGGGTTGCGATTATTGCTTTCAGCATTAATCCAATTCGTAGTACGGTGTCTTGTCGCATTCTGCCCTGTCATTAATGAAGTTCTCGAGGGAGAACTTACACTTTGCGCATAAAAGGTCGAAAAACGGACACCTTGTCTAGCCAACCGTTCCATATTAGGGGTGTGATACCAATCGTTAAGAGGATGGCGTTCTGGAATACCTTGTGCATTTGTCAGAAAAGGAACAGACGTATCCATCAATCCCATATCGTCCACCAAAAACACAATGATATTCGGACGTTCCTTAGCTATCACAGGCAAGGAAGTCAATAAACCACCCGCCCCAACAATAGACAACAACATTTTTCTATTCATGATATTTATTTTTTCTCTGATCACGTAAGATTCAAATATACGAATATTTCAATTTACGAACCTATTTAAATAGGAAAAAAGACACCTTATCTGACTCCTTTTTTCGAAATACATTCATCAGAAATAACCAAATAGCCCCAGCACAAAGGCCGAGGCTATCCTTTTATCTTGAACTAAATTTGATTATTCCCATTCGATGGTCGAAGGTGGTTTTGACGAAATATCATAACATACACGGTTCACACCCTTCACATGATTGATGATGTCATTACTAACCTTTGCCATGAACTCATAAGGCAAATGAGCCCAATCGGCCGTCATGGCATCGGTACTAGTCACCGCCCGCAACGCTACAGCCCGTTCATAAGTACGTTCGTCACCCATCACACCTACACTCTTAATAGGTAGCAAAATCACTCCGGCTTGCCATACGCGGTCATACAAGGTCTCCTCCACACCCTCGGCATTTTTCACCGTCCAGTTACGAAGTCCTTTGATAAAGATATCGTCGGCATCCTGCAAAATACGTACTTTCTCGGGAGTAATATCACCTAATATACGCACAGCCAGTCCCGGTCCGGGGAAAGGATGGCGCGTAATAAGATGTTCGGGCATTCCCATTTGACGACCTACACGACGCACTTCATCTTTAAACAGCCATTGCAATGGCTCACACAACTTCAAGTGCATTTTTTCAGGCAGACCGCCTACGTTGTGGTGGCTCTTAATCACTTTTCCCG
>CABSGW010000107.1 GCA_902477365.1 uncultured Prevotellaceae bacterium | reverse complement strand
TAAGGTACATGAAAACAGGAAAATTATGATGTACATACTTCTCGCTTGATTTTATAGCGAACAAAAGGGATAACTACCGGTGTGTAGCTTATCCCTTTTATTATGTCCGTTAATGCAATATTTCGTGCAAGATGCCGGGATTTTGAAGATTCTACATAGAAAATCAGCCTCATCCTTGGTATAATTACTAAGAAAAGCCAAGCAATGAAAAGAAAATAGAAGAAAAGAAATTTGTGGTAGTTTTATCTTGCGATTTCATTGATTATCAGTTGTTTATCTGGAAATTCGTGCAAAATCTGTGCAAATGCCCGTAAAAATAAAAAAGACACTCAAGAGTGGAAGCCTCTCAAATGCCTTATATCTAAGCTTTTACGCTTTGTAGCGGGACCCGGGATTGAACCGGGGACCTCATGATTATGAATCATGCGCTCTAACCAGCTGAGCTATCCCGCCAAAATCAAACTACTTTTTCGTTTGCGGATGCAAAGTTAAAACAAAAATCTGAAACAGCAAAACAAAATTACGGCAAAAAAACAACAAAATGAGGTATAAAGAAGGCTTTTCACGTCTAAACAACGAAATCAACGCCCTTACCGACTTCTATAAAAGCCCCCATTTGATGGAAAGACAACCAACCTATAATAAAAAACTTACTTCCTGCCCGCCCTAAAACAGAGGCAAACAGGAGGTAAGTATCAAGAGATAGCATCAGCCACTTACTGCAAATAACGGGTTACCTTACCGCTAATTTGCAAAAGTGATATTTCACATACCTTGGTGTTGTATTCCGCACTCAAAATGCGCTCTTCCGCATCCAACAGACTCTTCTGCGCCTCGCGCATCTCGATACCCGACAAATCACCCAACAAGTAACGCTCGTGGGCTATGTCGTGATTCTCACGCGCCGTAACCAGGTTGTTACGTTCCAATTTGAGCAAACGCAAATTATTCTGGTAAGCCTGCCACAAATCGTTGAAGTCGGCACGCAACGACTGTAACAGATCCTGCCGTTCCAAATCGGCATTTTCAATGGCCAAACGCGCATTGCGCATCTCACGACGCCGATTACCGTCAAACAGGTTGAAACCTACTGTTAAACCAAAGTTCAGTCCCCAATTGTCACGCTGTTTGCTACTACCCACACCATACCGATTGTGCGTATATCCGTAACCGGTATTTAGCTTCAGATACGGAAAATCACGTGATTTCACCGCTTTCAAGTCGAGGGCAGCTATGGTTTTGTTCTGTTCGGCCTTTATCAACGAGGCATTTGCCTCAAGCGTAGCGTTCCACAATTCATTAAATTGTAACTCATCACTCACATCAATCAACGAATCGTGTATTTCGAGTAGTGAATTAACTTCTTCCTCAGCCATCAACTCGTTCAAACGGATGCGGGAAGTATTAAGCAACTCTTTCTGCTTCAGACACTGTGCGCTGTCGGCATTAAAGTCCACACTGGCCTGTTTCAGGTCCAAACGCGAGGAACTACCAATCACAAAACGCTCGGCCACAATACGCAAACGCTCCTTTGACAACGACACGGCATAATTCAGGTTCTTCAAACGTATCTTTTGCTGCACAAAATTGTAATACTCCGATGTCATGTTGGCAATAAAGTCCTCCACAGCAATGCGTGTATTGGTCTCTCCCTGCCGCTTCAGTTCTTTCAGGCGATCGTAGGTAGCCTGAATCTTAAAACCATCGAATACCGTCCAATTCACATTAGCGCCCGCATTGAAGGTATGGTCCAGCACATTACGTTCGGTCGTATTCGTACCTGTCCCCCGTGCCGTTGTCTCCGTATTGTCGTACACACCGTTGTATCCGGCCGACAAACCCACTGTAGGCAAATAACCGGCGTTTCCCAGGGTTGCATTATTCCGGCTCACCTGCTCTTCGTTCCGGACAATGCGCAACGCATAATTCTTCTCCAATCCTTTCTGCAAACATTCTTTTAATGTTGTGACGCGTTGTGCTTCGGCCGCCGTCCATACGGAACAAACGGCCAAAAACGATAAGATTATTTTTTTCATTTTCCTGATTTCTTTGTGATACGGTTTGTTGATACATACGTATAGATAGCGGGAACGATGAACATGGTCAGGAAGGTAGAAATAAGCATACCTCCTACAACAGCGATACCCATCGCCACACGTCCGGCACTACCCTCACCCGTAGCGTAAGCCAAAGGCAACAAGCCCAGAATGGTCGATGCACTGGTCATAAGGATGGGGCGCAAACGTTGGATGGCAGCATCCTTGATAGCCGTAACCTTGTCTTCTCCCGCCTCCTGTTTCTGGTTAGCAAACTCCACAATCAAAATACCGTTTTTCGCCACCAGACCAATCAACATAATGATACCGATCTGACTGAATATATTCATAGTCTGTCCGCTGCAAGCCATAAAGACAAGCGCTCCCCCCACGGCCAACGGCACGGTAAGCATGATGACAAAAGGATCTTTAAAGCTCTCGAACTGGGCTGCCAAAATCAGGTAGATGAGCACCAGTGCCAGGATAAAGGCAAAAAGCAAGCTGGAAGAACTTTCACGATACTCTTTCGAATCGCCGGTGAGCGCCGTACGGAATGTATCGTCCAACGTGCTTGCTGCAATTTTATCCATCTCGTCCAATCCTTCGCCAATGGTTTTTCCTTCTGCCAAACCAGCCGACACCGTAGCCGATACAAAGCGGTTGTAACGATACAACTGCGGCGGAGCAATACCTTCAACCAGCTCAATAAAGTTGTCCATCTGTATCATTTCCCCTTTATCGCTGCGAATATAAATGGCCTTCAGGTTCATGGGAGTATTACGTTGTTGGCGGTTGATCTCGCCCACAATTTCATACTGCTTACCATTCATATAGAAATAACCCAAACGCTGACCGCTCAATCCGTACTGAAGCGTCTGTGCAATATTTTTAGTACTTACACCCAGCATATTGGCTTTTTCGCGGTTAATCACAATACGTGCCTCCGGCTTGCTGAATTTCAGGTTCACGTCGGCCATCTGGAACACGGGGTTGTCATAAACCTTTGCCATGAAAGTCGGCAAAACTTTCTCCAGCTTTTCCAAATTGGGCGCTTGCAGCACATATTGCACCGGCATAGCTCCACGACGGCCGCCAAACGTAGACTGCTGCTGCACAAAGGCACGTGCCTCGGTCTTCTTTTGCACTGCTTTCGAGAGCTTTTCGGCCACCTCCATCTGGGTATAGTCACGGTCCTTCAAATCTTTCAACGTAATCTGCACGTTACCGCTACCGCTGGACACACGCGCTGTGATAAACTTGGCATCGGGGGCTAACGAATCGGCCAACCGATTGATATCCTCCGTATAGTCGCGCATATACTCATAGGTAACACCCTCTGGTCCGGTTGTACGAATCGTTATGCTGGAACGGTCTTCCATTGGCGCCATCTCGGCGGGAATCGTACTCCACAACCACCCGATAATGCCAACCGTAGCAACCACAATCACAATAGCCGTGATACGTCGGTGCAAAAAAGCTCCCAACGCCCTGCTATACACGTTGTTCAATCCCACAAAGAAAGGTTCGGTCTTCCGATAGAACCAATTTTGTTTCTCCCGGTGTATCAACAGTTTGGTTGCAAGCATCGGTGTGAAAGTCAAAGCCGCAAATGCCGATATGATCACCGAACCGGCCACCACGATACTAAACTCCCTAAAGAGCCTGCCCGTAGTTCCTTCCATAAAGACAATCGGGAAGAACACCGCAACCAGTGTGATCGTCGTAGAGATTACCGCAAAGAAAATCTCCTTCGAACCCTCTATACCGGCCTCTTTCGGCGACATGCCCCGTTCTATACGTATGTAAATGTTCTCAGTCATCACGATGGCATCGTCCACCACCAATCCCACAGCAAGCACAATGGCAAGCATGGACAACACATTGATGGAGAATCCGGCCAGATACATCACAAAGAACGCACCAATCAAAGAGACGGGAATCACGATGCACGGCACTAACGTCACACGCCAGTCGCGCAAGAAGAGGAAAATAATAATGATTACCAATACAAACGCTTCGTAAACCGTACTCTTCACCTCATTAATAGACGCACGGATAAACTTGGTATTGTCAAAACCATATTCGTACTTCACATCGGCAGGCAGGTCTTTTTGCATAGACTCCATACGCTTGTAAACGGCGTCGGCTATATTAATATGGTTAGCACCGGGCTGCGGCACGACCACCACACCAATCATCGGCACACCGTTCATCTTCATGTAGCTCTTCAAATCGCGCGCACTCAGCTCGGCCCGACCTATATCGCTAAAACGGACAATACGTCCATCCACTTCCTTGATCACCAGATTATTGAACTCTTCTGTGGTATGCATCAAGCCCAAAGTACGGATGGTCAGCTCGGTTGTATTACCCTCGATACTTCCCGAAGGCAACTCCACATTTTCACGGTCAAGCGCATCTTTTACGTCCATCGGGTTGATACCGTAACCGGACATTTTCACCGGATCGAGCCACAAACGCATACAAAAACGTTTTTCACCCCAAATAGAAACACTACTTACCTCGGGGATGGTCTGCAACTGTTCTTTTACAGTCAAATCGGCAATTTCACTCAACTCCAGCAAAGAGCGTTTATCGCTCTGGATAGCCACCATCAAAATAGGGCTGGCATCGGCATCGGCCTTCGACACAGTAGGCGGGTCGCAGTCGCGCGGCAGATAGCGCTGTGCACGCGACACTTTGTCGCGCACGTCGTTTGCCGCGGTCTCCAAATCGACCGACAGTTCAAACTCAACCGTAATACGCGACTGCCCCTGTTGGCTGACACTGGACAAGGAGCGAATACCGGGAATTCCGTTGATATTCTGCTCCAACGGTTCGGTGATCTGGTTCTCAATAACATCGGCATTGGCACCGGGATAAGAGCACGACACAGAAATGATGGGATTGTCCACCGAAGGATATTCGCGC
This sequence comes from uncultured Prevotellaceae bacterium, assembly GCA_902477365.1. Taxonomy (GTDB): domain Bacteria; phylum Bacteroidota; class Bacteroidia; order Bacteroidales; family Bacteroidaceae; genus Alloprevotella. The sequence continues at coordinate 3,655 of CABSGW010000107.1, read as the reverse complement.
ACACCCAGGCTCATGTAACCAATAGCACCGAACAACAAGATAATCAGTGTCAACACAGTGGCCAACACCGGGCGGCGGATACTAAGTTCTGATATATTCATAAGGCAAAAAGAACTTCTAAAGCGTTAGTTAACACGGTCCAGCACCACTTTCTGTCCTGTGCGGAGCTGCATTGTTCCGGTTGTAATGATGGTATCGCCGGGGGCAAGCCCTTTCAGCACCTGTACCTTTGTTTCGGTACGCAAGCCCTTCACAATAGGAGTAGGTTCGGCCACACCTTGTTTATACAGATAGACCTTGTCCACACCCATCTCGGACACAATGGCCTCGCTGGGAACAGCCAACGCGTTGGTTATCTCGCGGCTGCTCAGTTCGATATTGGCAAAGCGTCCCGGCAACAACTTGCCGTCGGCATTAGGATAGATGGCACGCACTGTAAAAGTGTGTGTAGCCAAATCCACTTTCGAATCGGTTGCATACACCTTGGCCGAAATAGGCTTCAGGTTACCCTCTACCGTAAAACTCAAGTTATTGCCGTTCTTTATTTCACTGGCATAACGCTCGGGCACGGAGAATTCTATCTTCAATGGTTTGGTCTTGGTCAGTGTTGCCACCACCGTTGTGGGCGAAGCATACGTACCGACACTGACTTTACGCAAACCGATGATACCGTCAAAAGGCGCTTTCATCTCGGTTTGGGCGATGTTTGCCTTCACCATATCTATCTCCGCCTTCAAGGTTGCCAAGTCGGTCTTTACTTGTTCCAAGGCTTCCTGGCTGACCGCTTCTTTCTCCAGCAACACGTGCTGACGATACACGCGGTTGTTAGCCAATTTCAATTGTGCCTCGAGTTTACGCAACTGGGCACGCAAAGGTGCATCGTTAACCTTGGCAAGCAACTGCCCCTTGTTCACCCAAGTACCCTCCACAAAGTTGATCTGGGTAATCTGTCCCGAGGTTTCGAACGACAGGTCAACCTCTTCGTCCGGAAGCAGGCGGCCACTCACCGACAAACCGTCTGTCAACGTTTCGGTTTTAATGACTTGTGCTACCACGTTCAGCACTTTACTTTTTTTACTCTTCTCGGGCTTCACATCAGCCAGTTCACTGTTCTCACGAGGTATAAACGCGTTAATGGCCATACCTGCCAGTACGACCACAACAACGCCCACAATACCCCATTTCATTCGTTTATTCATCAATGGTATATTATTAATTTTATCGCTATTTCGGTACTTTTTTAGCCCGCACAAGTCCAACCCGTACTTAAGGCTGTGTTTTTGAAGCGTAAAGTTACGAAAGGTTTAAGCCCCGACTTCTTATTTTAAACTTTTTTAATCTTGCGCTTTTAAAAAAACTCCCCCTAAGGCCAGCAGAGCAAACCTAACATTCGGGTGACACTATAAGCCAGCCCGCCTTCCCCTTACACCCACCATCCTTTACAGACCAGCGCAGAACGGAGAAACGAGATGCCCAGTTCGTTGAAAGAGACAGCCCAGCACGTTCCACATGCACGCCGTTCCCTCTTAACATATGCGGAAAAGCGATTATTACTTTTTTTAGCATTTTATTACTGAAAATAAACAGCCGAGTCATTCTGCGAATGATGTTTTTTTTCTAACTTTGTAATTCAACCAAATAAATATAAACATCATGTTGAAACAAATTATAAACGGTCGTATCCTTACCCCACAAGGTTGGCTGGAAGGAGGCTCCGTTATTATCGAAGACAATAAAATTGTAGAGGTTTCCAACTGCGACCTGCCCATTGTTGGCGCAGAGGTGATTGACGCAACTGGTATGAGCGTCGTACCTGGTGGTATCGAGATTCACGTACACGGTGGCGGCGGCCGCGACTTCATGGAAGGTACGGAAGAGGCATTCCGCGTGGCCATTGACGCACACATGCAACATGGAACAACCTCCATCTTCCCCACCCTGTCATCCTCTACTATCCCAATGATCAAGGCGGCTGTAGCCACCACTGAAAAATTGATGGCCGAACCTAACAGCCCTGTTATGGGATTGCACCTGGAAGGACACTACCTGTGCATGGAAATGGCGGGAGGTCAGATGCCGGAGAACATCAAGAACCCCGACCCAACAGAATATGAACCGTTGCTGGAAAGCACCACCTGCATCAAACGCTGGGATGCCGCTCCCGAATTGCCGGGTATTGCCGAGTTTGGAAAATGTTGCGTAAAACACGGATGCCTGCCCACCATAGCGCACACCAAAGCTGAATTTAAAGACGTGAAAGCAGCCTACGAAGTTGGCTTTACGCATGCAACCCACTTTTATAACGCCATGTCGGGCGTACACAAGAACCGTGAATTCAAACACGAAGGTACCATCGAAAGCGTTTACGCTATTCCCGACATGACCGTCGAACTGGTGGCGGACGGAATCCACATACCTCCCGTGATGCTGAAAATGGTACATGGGCTGAAAGGCGTTGAGAAAACAGCATTGATTACAGACGCACTGGCCGTAGCCGCCAGCGACAGCCAAACGGCATTCGACCCGCGCGTTATCATTGAAGACGGTGTGTGTAAACTGGCTGACCGTTCGGCACTGGCCGGCAGTATCGCCACTATGGACCGCCTGGTACAGACTGCCGTAAAACAAGCCGGCATATCCATGGAGGACGCATGCCGCATGATCTCGGAAACACCGGCACGCATCATGAGTATAAGCGACCGCAAAGGTTCTTTGGAAAAAGGCAAAGATGCAGACATCATCATGTTTGACAACGATGTGAACCTGCGTTTCGTAATGGCCATGGGCAATGTGGTGAAAAACGAGTTAGCTTAAAAGAAAACTTTATATGACATAAACAGGACGAGTTCCTGTTGAAACGACGAAGCCCGTGAGGGTGTTAGACCTGAAAGATTCTAAAATCAGAAATGCCCGTCACATTCCGTGTCGGGCATTTTTTTATGTGCCAGACTTAAACGTTCAATCTTCTTTTTTGCATATCGCCCCCTATTTTTTCGGAAAAAAGCAGGCAGAAAAGCCACAGTTTCATTAACTTTGTGGGGAAAGCTAACAGCAGGCGTACCAAAACGCCTGCAACAAAAAAGAAACAGACCATGATTACAGCACAAGATCAACAGCTTTTGAAGCAAAAAGGAATAACCGAAGAACAATTCAACGAACAACTGAGGTACTTTGAACAAGGATTTCCTTTCCTGAAATTAAGTGCGGCAGCTTCGGTCGAAAAGGGTATCTTATGCCCCAGCACCAAAGAACGGGATGCGTATATCCATGCCTGGGAAACCTACAAGGAATCTAATAAGCGCATTGTAAAATTTGTACCGGCATCGGGAGCTGCAAGCAGAATGTTCAAAGATCTGTTCGCTTTCCAGAATGCGTCATACAATACTCCGCAGACCGACTTTGAGAAACATTTTTTCGACGAGATCAGGCAATTCGCATTTTATGAGGACTTGAATCAAAAATGCATCGAAAACACGGGGGCAAACATCGACCAGTTAAAAGAAAGAAGAGATTATAAGCTCATCGTAGCGCAACTACTGGACAAAGAAGGACTGAACTACGGTGCCCTGCCGAAGGGACTGATCAAATTCCATAATTACATGGAAGAAGAATACCGTACGCCCGTTGAAGAACACCTGTCCGAGGGATGTATGTA
>CABSGW010000106.1 GCA_902477365.1 uncultured Prevotellaceae bacterium | reverse complement strand
GGCGGCGTATATGAGGTGAATGACGCCATGCTGGATGATATTCTTCATGCCATGCGCACCCATGCCTGCAATTTGGGATGCCTCATAGCTTCCGAACTGGCCGCGCTGCTTCCGGGTTGCCGTGCATTCATTGCTGACCCCGGTGTTGTGGATGAGCTGGACGAGATAGCCCGCATCACCGGTTCTCCCCTTATGCCTCGCATCACTATCTGGCATGCGCTGAACCAGCGCGCCATTGCCCGTCGCTATGCCGCCGAGCATCATACGCGCTACGAAGAGCTGGATTTGATTGTCTGCCACTTGGGTGGCGGCATCTCCGTCGGCGTCCATCATCATGGCAAGGCTGTCGACGTAAATAATGCGCTCGACGGTGAAGGCCCGTTCTCGCCGGAACGTGCCGGTACGCTTCCTGCCGGGCAGTTGATAGATCTTTGCTGTTCCGGTCGCTACACAAAAGACGAACTTAAAAAGCGTATCTCCGGCCGTGCCGGGCTGACAGCCCATTTGGGCACGACCGATGTGCCTGCCATTGTCCGCCGGATAGAGGAAGGGGACAAGCATGCCGGGTTGGTGTTGGATGCCATGATTTACCAGATAGCCAAAAGCATCGGTGCGGCTTCCGTTGTGTTGTACGGTAAGATAGATGCCATTCTGCTGACGGGCGGCATGGCACATTCCGATTATATCATTTCCCGTCTGAAGGAGCGCATTTCGTTCCTTGCACCGGTTCATGTTTATCCGGGTGAGGATGAAATGGAAGCATTGGCGCTGAATGCGCTTGGAGCATTGAGGGGGGAGCTTCCGATACAGGAATATAAATAAGTATCATAGCACTTATAATCAATAAGATATATGTACCAGGTTTGTACTGCCCTTTGGTATGTCTTGTACCAAGCAGTGGTACTTGCCGTACCAACCTAAGGTACATGGAGTACCAACCTTTGGTAGCTGCCGTACCACTTGTTGGTACACGCCGTACCAACTGCTGGTACACCTCAAAACCTGCGGACTTATCCGAATAACTCCCGGCCTTTAGGCAGACAAGCTCTTGCAACTGTCCGGGCGCTGTTATAAGACAGTTTGTTTATGCCTTATGGAAAAAGGAGAACCGCTTCGGCCTCTTATATATGAAAAGAAGGAGCAAAGCCCCCCGACTTTGCTCCTTGCAACCTTTTCCCGTAATAACTAATACGGAGAAAACATCACTAATCAAAAAATATGCCTTTGTGTTTTTTAGAAGTTATTCCGTCCGGTATCCCACCAAAGACGTGTGCCGCCGTTGTCTGCACCGCCCAGCTTGCTGACTAAAGCGTCATACAATGTCTTGTTGTCCGTCTTGTAATCTTGGTTGAAGAATACACGGCGAATCATATCGTCGGTACTGATGGTATTGCCGCTGTTGTTCACCGCAACCTTGATGAGCCGCGGATAACCGGTACGGCGTTGTTCCGCCCATGCTTCACAACCTTCCGGATATAGGGCCAGCCACTTCTGGGTGATGATTCTTTCCAGTTTTTCTTCCTTATCGGCTGTATTGTCCCATTTCGGAGTGATCGTTGAAGGTGCATCCGCATTGAACTTAGCATCGAATACATCTACGTAGGCAGCCGGCCTATCGTCACTTTCCAGATAATCGCTGACACCATTGGCATCCCATTGTGCAAAGGATACGGTAACCCCTTGTTTATAACAGTTTTCCACATCATCGCCGGTGTTATATCGTAAGGCTGCTTCTGCGCGCAGGAACCATACTTCGGCCGCGCTCATGACAATGATTTTACTGGCGGTTGTAACGGTGGTCTGCGAGTGTGTGGAGTAGCGGTTGTCGGCTACGCCAGTGCCTTGACGGACACCTTTGTATTCATCTTCAATGCTGCTGAGTTGTTTTACTCCGGCAACTTCTCTGTTAATGTTGCCGTCTTTGTCTCTGCCGTCTTGTGCCGGGTTAAAGTAGGATTTAAGGCGAGGATCGTTGTAGCCTTTCAGGAAAGACTCCAAGCTTGCGTTCATATACACTTCGCTCCAGCCGGCAACACCACCCAGCGGATTGCGGATGCCGTATTCGCCTACCGTTTCGTTGGCTGTTTCCAGTACGCCGCCGTTGGCAGCATCCAAAGCTGCTTTGGCTTGTTTTTCGGCAAGTTCGGGAGCTACGTTAGATACGCGCATGGCCAGACGCAAGCGGAGAGAGTTGGCGAATTTCAGCCATTGTGCGGGAGTGCGTTTGCCTTCCGGCATCATGAAGTCGGCGCTTTCAAAGGATACGCCGCCTTTATAATCTTTCAGTATGTTCACGGCTGTTTCCAGGTCTTCAAAGAAACGTTTGTAGACTTCTTCCTGTGACTGTGGCTTCTGGTCGGCTGTTCCGAATCCGTCGTAAAGGATAGGGCCGTAATAGTCGCTCACACGATGAAGGGTAGCTACTTTCAGAATCTTGGTAATGGCGTGGTAAAGAGGCCATTCCTTTTCTGTATTCAGCGCTTCCGCATCGGCGATGGAAGGCATGACGTATCCGTAGGTGTATACCCACATGGCGCTTGTCCAGCCGTTGTTCAGATTATAGGTGGAGTTGTTGGCATTGAACGAACCGTTCATGTCGTGGAAGTATCCGCAGAACATGTCCGCCACTAAGTTCTGTATAACCTGGTATTGCCAGTCCGTACCGTCCACTCCGGTCTGGTAGATGATACCCTTTTGAATGGTGGCGAAAGGTACGAGGTTGGTTTGGTTATCGTATTTCTGCAATTCTTCTGTATAAGCTCCGTCGGTACTGTTGAAGTCGGCAAAGTTGTCGGTACAGGATGAAAAACTCAGGAGACCGCCGAGGAGCAATGCGGTTGTATATTTTATCTTATTCATATCGTTCGGGTATTTAGAAAGTAAATTTAATGTTGAATCCTATGTTTCTTGTTGAAGGCATGCCGAAGGTGTCCAATCCCTGGTTGTCATTGCCTACCGACATTGTGGCATCCGGATCGAACGGTGCATCTTTGTAGATGAAGAACAGGTTGCGTGCCACCAGCGACAAGTCTATTCCTTTGATGAATCCGGTCTTTTCAAGCATTTGCTGCGGGAAGGAGTAACCCAAGGATACTTCGCGCAAGCGGATGTTTGTTCCGTCATAGCGGTAGAATTCCGTGGTCCCGTTGCCGCGGTCGCCTACCATTTGATAGAATTTCTGTACATCATTAATCTTTTGTCCTTCCAGCATATAGTAGCCTGCGTCGCGGGCATCACCGGTTGCCTTGCTCACACCGGCATAGTCCAGTCCGGCTTGTGTCAGCGAAATTACGTCGCCGCCTACGCGTGTGTCAATCAGGAAGTAAAGCGAGAAACCTTTGTATGTCACGGTATTGCTCCAGCCCAGTGTCCAGTCGGGGTTGAAGTTGCCTATCTTGGCGGCTTTGTCGGTTGTAACCTGAGGCAGGCCGGCTTTGGCGTTGGGGTTACCGTCTTTGTCTGTTGCCGGTTCCAGCAGGATTTTACCGTTTGCATCGCGTACAAATACGTTGCCGTAGATGTCGCCCAGCGAACCGCCTTCTACAACCATCATTTTATAGGGCATGCTTACATTGCCCGAAGCGTATTGGAAGTTGGGTGTGCCGCCCAAGGATACAATCTTGTTCTTGTTGGTAGCAAAGTTGAACTGGGTTTTCCAGCGGAAATTATCGTTCATCAGCGGCGTAGCGCCTAAGGTGATTTCAACACCCGTATTGCGTATCTTACCTGCGTTTATCCAACGGTAAGGACGTTGTTCGGCAGTAGTGTTTACGCGGATCAGTTGGTTTTTGGTATCCGTGCGGTAGAATGTGAAGTCGAAATCCAGACGGCTGTTGAAGAACTTCCACTCAGTACCTACTTCGATGGAGTTGCTGATTTCCGGTTTCAAATCTTCTGCAAAGTAGTAGTCGATGGGTTTCACTACGCCGCCTGCCGTGATGGTCTGCGCCGGGCTGGTGATGCCGATGGGAAGGTCGTTGCCGACTTGTGCCCAGGAAGCACGAACCTTGCCGAAGCTTATCCATTCGGGCAGGTTGAGAGTTTTGTTGAGAATCCATGAGAGACCTATCGACGGATAGAAAAAGCCGGAGTCTTCGCTTTTGGTGTTGGCAAGTGTGGAAGACCAGTCGTTGCGTGCGGTTACATCCAGGTAGATACTCTCTTTCCAACCGAGCTGTGCGGTTGCGAACACAGACTGGATGGTACGTCTTTGGTTGGCTGTTTCATCAATGTATGAAGTGCCTGCACCGCTGAGATTCATATTGGGAACTGTGAACACATTAGCCTTGTACAAGCCGGATTTACCGGAGTCGAGACTTAAGGAGTTGACTTTGGTGGTATTGATACTGCTGCCTATGGCTGCATTCAAACTCCAGTCGTTCCATGTTTTGTTGAACATGGCCATAAAATCACCGTAAACCATGAAGTCCTGACGGTTCATTTTGATATAGCGGCCGTTCTGGTGAGCTACATCGGCCGTTGTCCCGGCATACATTTTCTGCTCGTAATTGTCATTGATATAGTCTACATTACCGCGTGCCTGAACGCTGAACCAGTCGTTTATCTTCAAGTTCGCGCTTAAGGAAGCTAAGGTACGGAAACGCTTGTCGTTGCTGGTAACTCTGTTCGTCAGCCAATAGGGGTTCTGGTTGAATCCGCTGATGTCCGTATACCAGTTCTGCAATGGCATGGATCTGTTTTCATCGTATTTTTCGAATCCGTTGTTATCGCGATAGATACTGAGGTCTTCACCGCGCGGGAAGGTGTACAAACCTACCAGTGGGTTCATGTAGTAGCCGCCGGAAGTAGGGCGGTTCTTGATTTTCTGGGTCATCAGGTTTACATTGGCATCCAATGTGAGGCGGTCGTTGAACAAAGAGGCTGTTTCACGGAAGGTGATATTATGCTTTTGCAGTTTGTTTACATCGACAATACCTTTGGCGGTGGTGTTGGCATAAGAGAAGTAGGTCTGCATTTTCTCTTTACCCGTCATGATGGATAGTGAATTGGTTGCAGTAACTCCGTTGCTGAAATAGTCGCCCACGTTATCGTAAGCTTTGATGGGGGTGGAGTTTGCATTTTCCGGAACCGTACCCCAGCTTGTAGCTCCGCTTGCACCGTATTTGTCTTGGAATTCGGGCAGGCAAATGGCATGGTCTATGGTCAGGTTGGAGTTGAATACGATACGTTGCATGCCGGCTTTACCCTTCTTGGTGGTAATCAGGATTACGCCGTTGGCAGCTTGTGAGCCGTAGAGGGCTGCTGCGGAAGCACCTTTCAGTATGCTCATGCTTTCAATGTCGTCCGGATTCAAGTTGGAGATACCGTCGCCCGAGTCACGGTTGCCGGCATCGTTGTTACCGCCCATGGCGGAGAATGCCTGCTCGGCTACGTTGTTCAGCATAGGCACACCGTCGATAACATATAACGGTTGGTTGTTTCCATCGGCATTGGCAGAACGGATACCGCGGATGGATACTTTGGCTGAGCCGCCCAGACCGGAGGAGTTACGGGTGATGGATACGCCTGCTGTCTTACCGGCAAGGGCGTTAATCATATTAGGGTCTTTGGCGCGGGTCAGTTCATCGCCGCCCACCTGTTGGGTAGAGTAGGTGAGAGAGGCCTCTTTTTTCTTGATGCCCATAGCTGTTACGACAACGGTTTCCAATGCCAGCGCTTCTTCTTTCATTTGGATTTTTAGCGATGTACGGCCGTTGAGCGTAACGTTTATAGGTTCATAGCCTATGTAGGAAATGACTAAAGTGGCATTGGCAGGTGCGTTGAGGGTGAACTCTCCGTCCAGGTTGGTGATGATACCGTTGGTCGTACCCTTTTCCAATACATTTGCACCGATAATCGGTTCGCCCTTGGAATCGGTAACGACACCCTTTACAGTGACTCTTTCCTGTTGTGTTCCGGCTACGTTTTCGATGCTTTCACCTCTTTTGGTCAGGACTATATTTTTGCCTTCCATTACATATCTGATGTTTGTTCCGGCAAATATTTCATCCAGAAGTTCGGCTACGGCTTTGTTTTTCGCATCTACATTAACAGTGCGCCGTACATCGACACTCTTTTTGTTGTATACAAACAGATAGTCTGTCTGGGATTCAATTTGGGAAAGTATTTGCCCTACTCTCAGCTGAGAATCGGGGATACTTACTTTGGCGTTCTGAGAGTAGCTATTCCCGCAGTATGCTTGGAATGTTACAAACAGAAGAAGGAATAGTGTGGTCTTCATAGTACGCAATAATTGCTTGTTTTCAAAACTTTTTGGACAAAAAAGTCCATTCAAAGAAATTTTTCTCATATCTTTGTCACTGTGTTAAGTTAATAAATTGATTAAGGTCGATTTTTGACTGTTTCGGATCGGAAAGTATGGGGGTACTTTCCGATCTTTTTTTATCAAAAAAGGGAAGTAATTCTTAGGACTGTTGCTTTATGGTTTCATGCTGTTCGGTTTTAAGGGGTTAGTACTAAATTTAAAGGTTTTGTTTATTCATATATGATTATCGAGTCTTTGTTTTCATTGATGCGGAACTTGAACGGATGCTCTTTGGAGATGGCTCTCAAGATGTGCTCTATGCCATCCTGTTCCCTGAATTTGCCGGTCAGGCCTTCGTGGGTCAGTAGTCTGGGGCTGGTGACGGTTATCTTTACGTTGTAGTATTTTTCGAGTTTGTCCAGGATGCCGCTGAAGGGTACATCATCAAAACAGTATAATCCCTCTTTCCAGCGGAGATATTCGTACGAGGGGAGGATGGTTTTCTTGCAGCGTCCGTCATAATTGGCAAAAAACTCATCCTTTTGAAGGCGGGTAATCACTTGGTTGTTACAGCTTGGGTAGATGTCTACGATACCCTCCACCAATGTTGTTTCGAACTCTTTGCTGCCTTTGTATGCGCAGACGTTAAAGCTGGTTCCGACCACTCTTACTTTGTGCATTTCCGTATGTACATAGAACGGTAATTTTTTGTTTTTGGCAACTTCAAAATATGCTTCGCCGTCTAACTCGACGTTGCGGTCATTGCGACCGAAGTCGGAAGCATATGTAAGCGTGGATTGGGCATTGAGCCATACGCGTGTACCGTCGGCAAGCGTAATTTGGGCGCGTTGCCCGGCAGGAACAGTAATGGTTTGAGGCTGTGCATCCTTATTATATATATAATTTGTGGTCATGTAGTAACCGGATACGGCAATGATGACTGCCGCTGCAATACGCGCCGCCCAGCGGAGCGTTGGCATGAGTCGTATTGCTTTTTTCTTATTGTCTTGTTTTGTGGAAAACAGGGATACGTCGAACAGCATACGTTCTTTCAGGTAGGCTTCCCGGTTTTCTTCAGAAGCTTCAACCCAGTCCAGAATCTGTTTCTCTTCTTCAATGGATGCTGTTCCTTTAAAATATTTGTATAGTAATTCCTGGTTCATCATAAATAGAGTTGCTTGGTTAAAGAGAGGGACTTTACCGCCTTTCTGTATATATAACCGGCGAAGTGTGGACAACCCTATCAAAAAAGGAAACTTTTTTCTGAAAAAATACTTTTATTGCTCAGAGAAGTATGGAAGCCAGGTAATCTTTCAACTCCAATCGCAGTATGCGGAGGGCTTTGGTGATATGCGCTTCTACGGTTTTCAGTGAAACATGCAGTTGCTCGGCAATTTGTTTGTTGGGGAGATTCTGGTAACGGCTCAGCATGAAAATAGTCCGGCTTTGTTGTGGCATTTGCTCTAAGGCCTTGTGAACGATGTGCTGTATTTCGTTGTCGAATATCTGCTCGGGTTCGCAGGCTTTTAAGGTGGATATACGCAAGTTGAGCTCCCGCTGGTTATGGCTGTTTATATTTTCTTCTGCTTGCAGGCGTATTTTTTTGTGCTCTAACAGATTGAGTGACTTGTTTTTGATTATGGTCAACAGCAAGGCATGCAGATTGCTTCCTTCTTCCCAACGGTTCCGGTTTTCCCATAGGGCAATCATGGATTCCATTAGCACGTCTTCCGCTTCCGCTTTATCTCTGAGGTAGGAATAAGCAAAAGTCAGGAACTTTTCTTGGTTCTCCTGGAAAAAACGCGAGAAAAGGTCCATCGTATGTAATTTAATGGAGTCGGACATTCAAATTGGAGTTTTTTCGTACGATTTAAGGTTTCGTATCACAAAGCAACATAATCTTTTTGTAATATGCAAACAATACCTGTTGTTTTTTTGATTTCCATGGGTGGGGAGTGAAAAAAAGCCCGGCAGATCACTGTCGGGCTCATATATCCTATTTTATTGATAGGGATTATTTGTCTTTCTTTTCCGGTCTTTCCTGTCTTTCCGGTTTCGGAAGCAATACTTTGCGAGACAGTTTGAACTTACCGGTCTTAGGATCAATGTCAAGCAACTTCACATCAATCTCGTCACCTTCCTTGATTCCGGCTTCTTCTACTGTTTCCAGACGCTTCCAGTCGATTTCAGAAATATGGAGCAAACCGTCTTTGCCCGGTAAGAATTCAACGAATGCACCGTAAGGCATGATAGAACGTACTTTACCTTTGTAGACTTCACCTACTTCCGGTACTGCCACGATACCTTTAATGATACGCATTGCATCGTCGATAGACTTCTTGTTGGTTCCGGCAATTTCAATTCTACCGATATTGTCTATTTCCTCGATAGTGATTGTTGCACCGGTTTCTTCCTGCATACCCTGGATAATCTTTCCGCCC
>CABSGW010000105.1 GCA_902477365.1 uncultured Prevotellaceae bacterium | reverse complement strand
GCCTACTATTTGTGGATTGCGTCGTCGGGGTTATTCGCCGGAAGCCGTTCGTAAATTTATCGACATGATCGGTTATACCAAGTTTGACGCGTTGAACGATTATGCCATGTTGGAGGCTGCTGCTCGTGAAGATTTAAACAAACGTGCTGTGCGTGTATCGGCTGTGCTCGATCCGGTTAAGTTGGTGATAACCAACTATCCATCCGATATGGTAGAGGAGATGGAAGCCGTCAATAATCCGGAAAATATGGCCGATGGCACACATAAGATACATTTCTCGAAGGAGCTGTGGATAGAGCGTGATGACTTTATGGAAGATGCTCCTAAAAAATATTTCCGCTTGACTCCAGGCAAGGAAGTGCGGTTGAAAAATGCCTATATCGTTAAGTGCACAGGTTGTAAAAAGAACAATGCCGGGGAAATAGAAGAGGTTTATTGCGAATACGATCCGGATAGTAAAAGCGGTATGCAAGGAGCTGATCGCAAGGTAAAAGGAACCTTGCATTGGGTCAGTTGCCAGCATGCGGCATCAGCCGAAGTAAGGCTGTATGACCGTCTTTTTAACGTAGAGAATCCGAGTGTGGATGAACGGGATTTCCGTGAATTGTTGAATCCGAATTCAATTGAAATACGTTCAAATTGTTACGTGGAAGCTTATGCTACAACCATGAAACCGTTTAGTTATTTGCAATTCCAACGTATCGGCTATTTTACGGTAGATAAAGATTCAACTCCCGATCAACTTGTATTTAATAGAACTGTCGGATTAAAAGACTCGTGGAGCAAAAATAATCGATAAATGAAGATATCGTATTATCAATCCAATCACTTTTTACATACTTTGGAGGTCTATGAACAACAAGTGTGTAAGGGTGATACTGTCTACATGGAGGCCGAAGAGTTAGTAGATATTGCTGAATATTATATAAAAAAATATCGCGATATTGAAGCTTATCAATGTGTAGACTATGGATTGTCTTTGCATCCGGGTAATGTGGATTTGCTTATTTTTAAAGCGCGTGATGCTATGGCAAAAGGGCGTTTTGATGAGGCTGAGAGAATCAAATCCACTATAGCCGATCAGTCTGATTGTGAGGTGATTTATTTAAGTGCGGAATTACTTATTAACCAGGGAAATACTGATGAAGCATCTGAAATGCTTCATCAGTATTGGAATAGCCTGGCGGATGTTACATCCGAACAACAGCAAGTGGCACGCGAAATTGCCCATATTTATCTGGATTATGGTTATGCCGACGAAGCACGGTCGTGGCTCGAACGTTTGCCTGAAAATTCCGATAGTTTGAATGATATGGCGTGTATGCGGGCCGAATACCTTTGTAGGAAAGGTGATTACGATGCTGCTATTCAACTATTTAATAAGTTGTTGGATAATGATCCGCATGATGAAGGTATTTGGCTGTTAATGGCGGATTGTTATTATGGTAAGCATGATTATGCGCATGCGCATGAATGTTTGGATTTTGTTTTTGCTCTTTCTCCTCAAAATGCCGAGGCCATCTTGTTGAAGGCTAATTGTTATTGGGAACAACGGCAATATGAAGATGCTCATTTGTTGTACCAGCAGTATGTGACGTTGTACGATGATAATCCGACTGTTCATATGATGATTGGAATGTGCCTGACAGAGATGGAGCTATATGTTCAGGCTGAGCAGGCATTTAATAAGGCAGAACAGTCGACTGTTGATGCAGGCATGTTGAAAGATATTTATATACAACAAGCGCTATTGGCAAGTTATTTAGGTAAAAGTGAAGTGATACAAAGTTATCTGGAGAAGTTGCTTGCTGTAGGAAGTTCGTTGGAAGATTTGGCTGTTTTGAAGAGTGAGATTCAAATAAGGAATGGAGATCAGGAAGATGCGGTAAGTCATATTATCAATGTATTTTCTACCTTAGACAAGATCTCTATTGCAGTTCCTATGCTCGACTTGTTAGTGCGGTATGATTTTATTGATGATTGCCAAACTTGCTTGACCAAATGGAAGGAGAGAAATCATAATACGCTATCTGGTGCTTTGTACACTTATGAGGCATATTGTTATTATCAGAAAAATGATATACCACAGTTTCTCAGCTCTTTTAAGAATGCCTGCGCTTACGATCGTAAGCATGTTGAAGAATTCTTTGGTCCTCAATTTGGGGAATTAGTTCGTCAATTTGATATTAATCTTTAATTTATTTATTAGAAACGTGTATGGATTTTGCTATTGTATTACAAAGTCTTTTAGATCAACTGAATTATTGGAGTATAACGATTTTGATGACTATCGAAAGTACCGTAATTCCTTTTCCTTCAGAGATCGTGGTTGCTCCGGCAGCTTATAGAGCAGCTGCCGGTGAGTTGAATATCTTTGCTGTGGTGTTTTTTGCAACTTTAGGAGCTGATATAGGTGCATCTATTAATTATTGGGTTGCTTATTATATTGGTAGGCCGCTTGTTTTTCGATTTGCAAATAGTAAGTGGGGGCATATGTGCTTGTTGGATGAGGAGAAAGTCCTGAAGGCAGAAAAGTATTTTGACGATCATGGCGTTGTAGCTACCCTTGTAGGGCGTTTAATTCCTGTGATCAGACAATTAATATCGGTTCCGGCCGGTTTGGCTAAAATGCATTTTGGACGTTTTATTTTGTACACAACCATTGGTGCAGGTATCTGGAATATTGTTTTAGCCTTTTTGGGATGGTCATTACATAAGGTTGTTCCTCCGGAATTATTGATGGGGCAAATCTCTAAGTACAATAGCTATATAAGTTTTGTTATTCTGGGGATTTGTGGTATTGTTGGTTTGTATTTCCTTTTTAAAATGAAAAGAAAAAGAAACTAAGGTGGGGGGCTCCATCTTTTAGGCTAAGTCTTTTTATGCCCTCTTTATGTAGGATGCAAATATTCTGAGAGTGTGTTTAAAATTACAATGGCATGCACAATAATATCTCTTGTGCATGCCATTGTAATTTGATTGTTCTTTGCAGAAGTTCTATTTAAATACCTGAGTCATGGGACGTCCAATCCAAACTTGAGGCTGTTTCAGATTGAAAACGTATGCCATTGTAGCTGCGGTATCGAATTGCATCATACTTTCTTCGAATTCGCCACCTTTTTTAATACCTTTTCCTGCGATAATAAAAGGTATTTCCATTTCTTCCAGTGTCTTTCCGCCATGACCTTTCTTAATACCACCATGGTCTGCTGTCATCATTACAACAGTATCATCCCATATACCAGCATCTTTGATTGCCTGTAATATGCGTCCTACATAGTTATCCAACTCACTGAGCTTTTTATAATAGGCCGGAGTGTCATGTCCGTCTCCATGTCCGGTATGGTCCAGCTGGTCGAAGCATACTGCTAGCATCGTTGGCTTTTTCTCTTTGATATATTTTTCAGCCATTTCACATAAAGCAGTAGGAGCCTTATCGTAGTTCGGTGCTTGTGCATGGTAGCTGGTAGCTAAAGTATCTATTAAGTATTTAATACCTTCCCATTCATATAAACATCCGATCTCTGATTTCGGATTTTGTTCACGCATGACGGAGAATATGGTAGGGGATATACCATTTTTATTGACAACTCGAGATGGAATTTCCGGTTTTCTCGACCCCCAAGTTGTATATCCATGGATTTCAGTTCCTACTCCCATGAACATAGAAGCCCAGTTGATGGCACTTGACGAGGGCAGTACAGATCTTTTTTTTAGTGTGTAGCATCCAGCATCCATTAATGATTTAATGTTCGGAATGTTTGTTGCTTTAGGAACGGAATAAGCGCCCCATCCATCCAAAGCTATTAATACTACATGTTTGGCTCTCCATTTGGCAGCTTGTACATTGAGGCTCCCTAAGATTATTACAGCGAGTAATAGGATGATTGAAATTTTCTTTTTCATGATGTATGAATGTTTATGGTTATCATTTCTTTTTACAAAAAAGGACATCGATAAAATCGATATCCTTTTATACGTGAAAGAGTATTTCTCTTATTTTACTTTTTCTACAATTGCTTTAAACGCTTGCGGATTGTTGATTGCAAGGTCTGCTAATACTTTACGGTTAATTTCGATACCAGCTTTATGCAACGCACCCATTAATTGTGAATAGGACATTCCTTCCAAACGTGCAGCTGCATTGATACGCTGAATCCACAAAGCACGGAAATTACGTTTCTTATTACGACGGTCACGGAATGCATAGGTAAGACCTTTTTCCCATGTATTTTTAGCTACGGTCCAAACATTTTTGCGTGCACCATAGTAACCGCGGGTTAACTTTAAAATTTTCTTTCTCTTTGCTCTTGAAGCAACGTGATTTACTGATCTTGGCATAGCTTTGTTTCATTTTGAATGTTAGCGCCGTATCTGATTGATAATACGAACTTCAGGCTAACCATTCGGTTTAACTTTTAATAATTCTTTAAGACTTTAACGCAGACAGAGAAGTTCGCGAACTTGGTTCTCGTTTTCTTTTGCTACGATACCAGTGTGTACCAAGTTTCTCTTTTGTTTTTTAGTCTTTTTAGTCAAGATGTGGCTGTGATAAGCATGACGTCTCTTAACTTTACCCGTTCCGGTAAGAGCGAATCTTTTTTTGGCACCGGAATTAGTCTTTACTTTTGGCATTTTGTTTGTATTTAGTTAATTATTAATAGTGGATGGCTGCGTGATACCAAATACGCAACACACCTCTTTTCTTAATCTTCACCTTCTATTTTAGGACCTGTATATTCTTTCGGAGCGTTAGTCTTAGGTGTTGTTTTGGGCATTTTTTCCTCCACGGGTGCACTTTCGGTTTTTTCTACCTTTTTGGTAGTTACAACCGGTTTATCTACTTTTTTAGGTGCAATGAACAATGTCATACGCTTACCTTCCAAAACCGGCATTTGCTCTACTTTACCATATTCCTCCAAATCGTTGGCGAAACGGAGTAGAAGCACTTCTCCTTGTTCTTTAAAAAGTATACTACGTCCTTTGAAGAATACATAAGCTTTCACTTTATCTCCTTCTGAAAGGAACTCCTGAGCATGTTTCAACTTAAAGTTGTAATCATGGTCATCGGTTTGAGGGCCGAAACGTATTTCTTTTACCTCTATTTTAACCTGTTTGGCTTTCATTTCTTTTTGACGTTTCTTTTGTTGATAAAGAAACTTCGAATAGTCAATGAGGCGGCATACAGGCGGTGTCGCATTGGGAGAAATCTCTACAAGATCCAATCCTTTTTGCTCTGCCAGTTGAAGTGCTTTATAGGTGGGCATTACGGCCGCTTCAACATCGTCACCTACTATGCGTACTTCTCTGACGCGTATCTGCTCATTAATGCGATACTGCTGCTTTAAATTGTCGTTCTTCATTCAGGGTTTAGCGTCTGTATTCTTTGTAATGTTTGAATTAAACGTCTGCAAATTTAGTATTTATTTGTCATTTCAAAGACCTCTTCATTGATTTTCTTTGAGAAATCTTCGATTTTCATGCTTCCTTGGTCTCCTTCTCCTTGTTTGCGTACCGAAACGGTGCCTTCGGCTGCTTCTTTTTCGCCTACAATAAGGAGATAAGGAATATGTTTCATCTCATTGTCACGTATTTTCCGACCGATTTTCTCACTGCGGTTATCAACGATAGCCCGCACATCGTGCTCGTCAAAATAGGCCCGTACTTTTTCGGCATAATCATTGAATTTATCCGATATCGGAAGGATTGCAACTTGGTCTGGTGTTAACCACAAGGGGAAGTGTCCGCAAGTATGTTCTATCAACACGGCGACGAAGCGCTCCATAGATCCGAAGGGAGCGCGATGTACCATTACCGGACGGTGTTTTTGGTTGTCTGATCCCATGTATTCCAATTTGAAACGTTCAGGCAAGTTATAGTCAACTTGAATTGTTCCCAGCTGCCAACGTCTGCCAATAGCATCCTTCACCATAAAGTCTAGTTTCGGGCCATAGAAAGCGGCTTCACCTAACTCTATTTTCGCGGGCAATCCTTTTTCCTGACATGCCTCAATAATAGCTTGTTCGGCTTTTTCCCAATTTTCGTCTGTTCCGATATATTTTTCCTTATTGTTAGGATCTCGCAGGGAGATTTGAGCTTCGAAGTTCTCGAACTTTAAAGCACCGAATATAATAAGGATAATGTCCATTACACGAAGGAATTCTTCCTTTACTTGGTCGGGGCGGCAGAAGATGTGTGCATCATCTTGCGTGAAAGAGCGTACACGGGTCAGTCCATGCAATTCGCCACTTTGCTCGTAACGGTATACCGTACCAAATTCGGCCAAGCGTATCGGGAGATCCTTGTATGAACGTGGTTTCCATGCATAAATTTCACAATGGTGGGGACAGTTCATTGGTTTAAGCATGTACTCTTCACCTTCCTCCGGCGTATTGATGGGCTGGAATGAGTCTTTACCATATTTGGCATAGTGCCCCGAGGTGATATACAGTTGCTTGTTACCAATATGGGGAGTCATAACCTGTTGATAACCGAATCGCTTCTGGATCTTTTTCAGAAAGTCCTCCAGTCTCAGACGCAGTGCCGTACCACGGGGTAACCACATGGGAAGGCCTTTTCCCACTCGTTCCGAGAACATGAACAGTTCCATCTCTTTGCCTATTTTCCGGTGGTCGCGTTTCTTGGCTTCTTCCATCATGGTTAGATACTCATCGAGCAACTTCTTCTTGGGGAATGAAATACCGTAGATGCGCGTCATTTGCGGACGTTGATCGTCACCTCTCCAGAATGCGGCAGAAACAGCCAATATCTTCAGTGCCTTGATGGGTGCCGTGGTGGTGAGGTGCGGTCCACGACACAAGTCGGTATATGCACCTTGTGTATAGGTGGTAATTTTACCGTCTTCAAGTTCTGCTATCAGTTCGTTTTTATAGGTCTGCCCGTGTTCTTCGAAGAATTTAAGAGCATCCGATTTACTTATTTCGCTACGTACGAGTTGTTCTTTCCGCTGTACCAGCTCTTGCATCTTTTTCTCGATCGTAACAAAATCGGCTTCTTTAATAGAAACTCCGGTTGGTGGCATGATGTCATAATAGAAACCATTCTCGATGGCCGGACCGATACCAAATTGCGTACCGGGGTAAAGTTCCTGAAGAGCTTCGGCCATCAAGTGTGCTGATGTATGCCAAAACGCGTGTTTACCTTCTGCGTCTTCCCATTTAAACAAGCGTACGGTGGCATCTTGTTCAATAGGACGGTTAAGTTCTACCGTTTCGTCGTTCACACTACATGCTAGTACTTCCTGTGCCAAGCGCGACGAGATACTTTCTGCTATTTGTAGGCCGGTAATGCCTGCTTCATATTCACGGATTGAACCGTCTGGAAATGTAATCTTAATCATTGGTTGACCTTTTATCGCGCAAAGATAGCATTTTTTTTTGAATTAAAAGGTGAAAAGGTGCAATAATAAAGACCTTATGGGGGATGTGGGCAGGATAAAAAGGTGGTTACAATAGGCGGTTGGGCGCTTGTTTTCTATAGAAATAGAAGAAAGGGTGAAAACGTTTGTGGTACACTGGCTAAAATTGTATCTTTGCATTATGTCTGATGATCTGTATTACACCATAAAAGAGGAGAGTAGCGGACTGTACACAGAGAAAAAAAGTAAATTTTTTTCATTTGCCATTCCGGTTGCTTCGGTTGAACAAATAAAAGAACGTCTAGAGGTTTTTAAGAAGACGTATTATGATGCGCGTCACATTTGTTATGCCTATGTATTGGGGGCTGATCGGTTGACTTTCAGGGCAAATGACAATGGCGAGCCGTCAGGTACGGCCGGTAAGCCTATTCTGGGGCAAATAAATTCACGTGGACTAACCGATGTGCTGGTTGTTGTGATTCGCTATTTCGGTGGCATAAAACTGGGTACCAGTGGACTGATAACGGCTTACAGGGCAGCGGCTGTTGAGGCATTGGATGCGGCCGAAGTGCAGGAGAAGACCGTGACGGATACGTTGTGTGTTTCGTTCGAGTATCCGTTTATGAATGAAGTAATGCGTGTGATTAAGGAGTTGGAACCTCACATCGTTTCACAAGCTTATGATACCAATTGCATCATGGAACTGTCTATTAGGCGGGGACGTTTACCACAGTTGGCAGAACGTTTGCTGAAGGTTGATACATTGTCGATAATTCATTAAAATAGAAATAAAATGGAGTTAGTAAGAATTACTGATTTGAGCGGTAAGATGGGGGAGTATGCAAGAGATATTCTGGTAGGTTCTTTTCCTCCCGAGGAGTATCGTGAGTTGGGTGCTTGGGAACAGATGACTTGCAAACAACGCAACTTTTATAATAATGTGGTAGTAAAGGGGGAGCGGAATATCGGATTACTGACTTATTGGGATTTCGACGTTTTTGTTTATGTGGAACATTTTGCCATTGATCCTTCTTTGCGGGGTGGCGGATATGGTTCGGAAATTTTATCCCGTTTGGTGCAAATGGTGAAAAAGCCGGTTGTGCTGGAGGTGGAACGCCCGTTGACCGAAGAAGCTAAGCGTCGTATCGCTTTTTATCAACGTAATGGCTTTGCCTTGTGGAAGAACGATTACCAGCAACCACCTTATCGGGCTGGAGATTCCTATCTGCCTATGTATCTGATGGCTTGTGGTGATATGGATGAAAATGAATATTATACATTTGTACGTACTAATATTTATAGCGAAGTGTATCACTGTCGGTAGGCGTTAACCGATTCGTTACGTTTTTTTTGAATTTAAACAAGCGCATCTCGTTTCAAGAACCCC
>CABSGW010000104.1 GCA_902477365.1 uncultured Prevotellaceae bacterium | reverse complement strand
CACGACGCGATGGGAAGACAGCGAAAATGGAGGTAAACGAATTATTAGGCAGATTCGAAAAAGTACGAATAGTGCCTACCTATTCGTACACATTAGGAAATACTCTTCTTTTTTGAGATTTCGCAAATATTTCATTTTATAATAAAGTTCTGAATTATAGGGGGGGAATTCAACAACAAGTGGAAAATGTTTTATATCGTTAAATCTAACGATTCAGATTCTAACGAAATTATAATTTACTTATCTTTGCGAATAATGATATTTTTATTGTTTATGAAAAGATTTTGTATGTGGCTACCTACAATAATTTTATTATTGATTCCGGTGGCATTCTTCATTTTCCATGCTTGTGGATATGAAGTTTATATAGTCAATGGAGAAAAATACCCATGGATTGTTAATTCTGAAGAATTGTTGAAAGTAGATTCTTTGAGTAATAATTCTATGGAACTACTTCTGTCATTAAAACGAGATGGATTAGTTTTATCTCCACAAGAATATACAAATCATACATATAACTTTTTTTCATGGTTACTTACTATCTTGGTAGCAGTAATTGGTATTGTTGTATTGGTTTTTGGGTTGAATGTCGATAAAAAAATAGAAACGAATATAAATTCCCATCTTAAGACCAAATGGTTGGAATTGATGCGAATAGATAAAGAGGTTGATGCTACAATTGGGGGAATTATTGACGATAAGATTGGCAATGGATTATCCGATATATCTCACGATTTTGAAGAATTACAGAAAAGAGTGAGAAAATTAGAAGATACTTCAATACGTTTTGAAACAACAGATAACGATGGGACGGAGAATGACTAAACAAAATTCTTCTTTTATTGAGAAGAATAGCTCACAAGAAGCTGCTACCGATATTTTGAGAGATAAAACTGAATTTGTTAGAAATTCTGTGTTTGATGTTTTTGCCTATACGCAATCTTTGTCGGATATTGAATTGAGAATAGAACCTTTATGTGATAATGTTTCTGGTTACATTGAGAAGAAGGATGATAAATTTATTATTGTTATAAATAGTCTTCAATCTCCCCTTCGGCAGCGATTTACGCTGGCACATGAGTTGGGACATTATACATTGCACAAAAATAATTTGGAAGGCCAACACCAAGATACAGCATTGTTTCGGGATGCTAATGAAGATAGTTTAGGTATTGAATATGCCGCAAATGATTTTGCTGCTGAATTATTGATTCCTAAAGAAGCCTTTGAAAATGCAATCAAAGCTGGAACAAATACTCCAAAGCAGTTAAGTAACCTTTTTCAAGTAACGGAAAAAGCTATTTTATATCGTGCATATAAGCTCGGTATAATAAAGTCATTCCCTAATTAGTTTGAATTATGAAATATACATTACAAATTAAAACAGGAGATGCAGAATATCGAGCCTTAAAAAATATTCCTAAGGTTATTTTCTCTAATCCCGATTTTCGAGTACTTGCTGAAATTACTCGTGGACGTAAGAGCAAAAACGATAAAATAGGTGATTTGCAAAAAAGAATTGATGCGTTAGGTGATTTTTTAGATCCTTCTTCATTTGTATTTTTTGATATTACTTCTGAAGAAAGTTTAAGCAACGAACAAATAGATGAGTTGTATGATTTTCAACATGGATATGCAAATTGGGATGTGTTATTTACAAAATTACATAACCAATATTCTAATGCTACCCCTATGCTTCTTGTTAATGATCAAGATGAAGGTTATGTGAATTTTGTAAGGCAAATTAAAACTTTCGCTGAAAAATATAATAAAATTGGATATAAAATATATCCAGCAATAGATGCAAACATCATAGAGGAAGAAATAAAAATCATAAAAGATAATATAAACGATAATACCCAACTATTTATCTTTTATGATCAGGGCTATATTGTTGATGGGCTTATAAGAATAGCAACAACAAGAGCAATAGATTGTTTGGGTAGAATATCTGCAATATTAGAATCAATCCATAATGTTGAGTATATATTTACCAGTACATCTTTTCCTGATAGTGTAACCAGTTTGAGCGGAAATATGAATGGGAAGATTAAATGTTCAGAAATATCCCTCTATGAACAAATTGTTAGTGCCATTACGAATATAAATGTATCCTATTCAGATTATGGTAGTATTACTCCGAAGCGTAATGATGAGGCAGCATATTATAGTAGAGGATGGACACCAAGAATAGATGTACCTGTAATTTCTCAACAGCAAATTTATTATTACCGCCAAAAAAGAGAAAAAAGAGATTATGCTGATGTTTACGTTGATGTTGCAAGTAAGTGCATATCAGATTCTCTCTTCCCCAAGGGTATTGATTGTTGGGGAGTTCAAACTATAAAAAGTGCAGCAGCAGGGCTTAAACCCGGAGCTACTCCATCGTTTTGGTTGTCTGTCCGAATGAATATTTTTATTATTGAACAATTAAAAAGATTATCTATAATCTAATGATATATAATTAGTATTCATTAAAATATCTTCATAATGTAATATTGTTTCAAGGTCGTTATTTGTCCAGCGACATTTACTTGATGTATGTTTTATGAATAGATTGTGTGCTTGAAAAAAGGAAAACAAATCATTATCAGATCTGGTATATTTAGAATATGGACTATTATTCCGAATATATGAAATTGGAATGGACATTAAAAGCTCTTTTTTGTCTATTAAATGATTTTTTTTTGCCCGTCGTTTATATACAATTTTCTTTGTCTTTGTTGAATAAAGGACAATGCCAACAAAGTCTGGTATAAGTTGTAGTTGGTCGAGATGATTAGCTGTTGTAGCTACATATATATAATCAAATAACTTACAGTAAGCATCTAATTGGGCTGGTAATCTGCGCATATCATCATTCCATGCTTTGATTTCATATGCGTAGCTTAAATTATCTTTACAAAAAACCAAATCGACAATCTTAGATTCTTCAGAAATCGTTAATTCACTGCAAACAACAAATGGTTTGCTGTTAATGTGAGCATAGTTATTGATTAATGCTGCTTTTATTATATTTTCATTTGGATGTAGATCTATTTTTCCCATTATCATATCATAATCAGTCAGTTGTATATTACTATTCTATCTCGAACAAATTTATTTTTCAAAAATACGAAAAAGAAAAAGAGGTTGCAGTTAATATAAGAAAAAAATATTATATTTGCAGGACAAATGATAAATAACGGGCAGACAAGAAGAAGTCATTAGGCGACTATGACAGACAAAATACCGTTACTAAATCGTTACAAGCGTACTTTTTGAAATAGTTATCACCTTGATAATAAGGATTTTCGGAGAGATTGGTTCATAACCCTGTCTCTCCGAAAAAATAAAATGTAAAATAAAGAAAATCCCTGTAAATTAATATTTTATGGGGATTTTCTTTATTTTCGCAACTATATACTTTATTGTACCAACGATTGTGTATAATTACTGGCTGCTCTAAAGTATATAGTTGTGTTACAGACAGCAAGGACGAGAAAACCTATTTTCACTGATTCTATTTTAAGCGTATTGGAAATTGGAGACTCATTTAACAAATGACGTGTGGTTCTTTCATTAGTTTCTTTTTGCGTATGAAAGTTCGTTGATTGTACAATTTGATGTACCTTTGACTAATCAATGGGCTGACAACGTGTTTGTCTGTTGGTGAAGAACGGGAACAACGGTTGTTTGTTGTTTTCAAAGAATATAGATGATTATGAAAGTGAAGAAGCCTTTGTTGCGTTCCCGCCGTTTTTGGTTGTGGATTATTGGTTTATTGTTGGTTGTGTCAGCCTCGTTGGTCTGGTTACTGAAATATATGCCGCAAAGTTCTGACTTTGAAGTGACCGACCAGTTAGGAGGTAATATTTTCCCGTCGTCTATCTTGTCAGTGGCTACTACCGAGGCACAAGTGATAAAACCCATTGATGCCGTTTACTTGGGTAATCCCAAATCAATTATCGCAGTGCGGTTAAAGTCGACCATCGCATACAGTAAAGTACGTATTGAAATGGCTGGAACTCCTTTTTTCTCGCAATCGGTTTCTGAATTTGTTCTGCCAAAGGCCAATACTGAATACACCATTTATCCGGATGTGATCTGGAATTATGACGCTTTGCGCAATAATGCACAGGCCGAGCCTGTCAGTGCGGTGGTTTCGGTGGAGCTGAATGGCCGTCCGTTGGGGCAGCGTGTGCGTACTTATTCGGTTCGGAGCATTAATGAATGTTTGTTGGGATATAACGAGCCGTTGCCTAACGGAACACGTTTTCATAATACCCGTTTGTTTTTTGCGGCTTATGTCAATGAGGATAATCCGATGATTGATAATTTGTTGCGTGAGGCACTCAATACACGCATCGTCCGTCGTTTCCAAGGCTATCAGCGTGGGACGGAAGCTGCTGTAGACAAGCAGGTTTATGCGCTATGGAATGTGTTGCAAAAACGGCATTTCAGGTACAGCTCTATTTCAAACTCCAGTTTGTCCAGCAATGTGGTTTATGCACAGCGGGTACGCACTTTTGACGATGCGATACAGTCTTCTCAGATAAATTGTGTGGATGGTAGTGTCTTGTTTGCTTCGTTGCTGAGGGCTATCGGTATTACGCCCATCTTGGTACGTACACCCGGACACATGTTTGTGGGCTATTATACCGACTCGTCCTTTAAGAGTCCGACGTTTTTGGAGACAACCATGATTGGCGATGTGGATTTGGACGACTTTTTCCCCGATGAACAGTTGGATTCGACATTGGTGGGGAAGTCACAAAATGAGATGTCGCTGTTAACCTTTGAAAAGTCGAAGGAATATGCCAACAAGAAATTTAAACAGAACGAACGTAATATACGTGCCAATAAGCCTGGATATATGTTTCTTGAAATATCAAAAGCAGTAAGGCGGCTTATTCAGCCTATCGGAAAATAAACCAGAGACCACGTGCCCGTTTAAACGAACACGTGGTCTCTGTAAAAATATACCGCGTGTCCGTTTCTAAGAACTGACGTAAGCGGAATAAGGAAAAAACGAATTAAATGATAAACTATATGATGATAAAAACTTTTTTATTTCCACGACAGGTATCTGACAAAAGACTGTCGTTATTGTTGTTGGCGCTACGCTTGTTGTTCGGACTGTTATTGATGAGTCACGGATGGGGCAAATTGAGCCATTATGCCGAGCTTTCGGCTTCTTTCCCCGATCCTTTTGGTATTGGAAGTCCGGCATCGTTGGGACTGGCAATCTTTGGAGAACTGGTTTGTGCGGCCGCTTTTGTGTTGGGACTTCTGTATCGGTTGGCTATGCTGCCCATGATTGTTACGATGGGTGTTGCTTTTTTCTTTGCACATGGCGGCCGTATCGCCGAGGGAGAGTTGGCCTTTGTTTATCTGCTGGTTTTTGTTTTGGTTTATTGGACAGGCCCGGGACGTTATGCCGTCGATACGTTTCTAGCAAGATGGTTGGATAAAGGGTAGTGCTATTTATTTCCGCACATAGTCAATGAAGTCATAAGGTTGTGCATGCTTCTCGTCCGCTTGATGCTGTTCCCGATTTGTTTCCGTCCACCCATCGGTTTCGAAAGCCGGAAAAAATGCATCAGCGTGAGCAGGAGTGGAATGAATTTGCGTCAGGTGAAGGGTGTTGGCTAAAGGAAGCGCTTCGCGGTAAACTGTTTCTCCGCCAATGATGAAAACCTGTTCGTCTGTTTGACATGCGGCTAACGCATCTTCCAGTGAAGGGAATACCTCGGCATCTGGCAAGGTCAGCCCGGCTTGTCTCGAGAGCACGATATTACGGCGGTTGGGCAATGCGCCTTTGGGCAGCGACTCAAAAGTGCGTCGTCCCATCACGATGGTATGTCCGGTGGTGAGTGCCTTGAAGTGCTTCAGGTCGTTGGGTAAATAATAGAGCAGTTTGTTTTGATAGCCTATTGCGTGGTTTTCGGCAATGGCGACAATGAGCTTTAATAGAGGCATATTTTGTTTTTCTGAATGTTATACGGAAACTTTACCTGCGATGTGTGGCCACGGATCGTAGTTCTCGAGTGAAAAATCTTCAAACTGAAAGTCGAAAATGCTTTGTACATCGGGGTTGATGTGCATGGTCGGCAGTGGGCGTGGGGTACGTGCCAGTTGGGTGTGTACTTGTTCCAGATGGTTCAGGTAGACGTGGGTATCGCCGGTTGTGTGGATGAATTCTCCGGGCTTCAGTCCTGTGACTTGTGCCATCATCATCGTCAGCAAGGCGTAAGAGGCAATGTTGAACGGCACGCCCAAAAAGGTGTCGGCGCTGCGCTGGTAGAGTTGCAGGCTTAACCGGCCGTTTGCCACGTAAAATTGAAAGAAGGCATGGCAGGGCGGTAGGTTCATGTTCTTTAGGTCGGCCACGTTCCAAGAGCTGACAATCATGCGGCGTGAATCGGGATTGTTTTTAATGTCTTCTATCACTTGGCTGATTTGGTCGATAAAGCCTCCGTCATAGGTTGGCCATGAACGCCATTGATAGCCATATATATGGCCCAGGTCGCCGTTTTCGTCGGCCCATTCGTTCCAAATACGGACATTATGCTGTTGCAGGTAGTTTACGTTGGTATCTCCCTTCAAGAACCATAACAGTTCGTAGATGATGGATTTGAGATGGAGCTTTTTGGTTGTCAGCAACGGAAAACCATTTTCCAGGTCAAAGCG
Organism: uncultured Prevotellaceae bacterium; assembly: GCA_902477365.1. Classification (GTDB taxonomy): domain Bacteria; phylum Bacteroidota; class Bacteroidia; order Bacteroidales; family Bacteroidaceae; genus Alloprevotella. Next base: position 2,095 of record CABSGW010000104.1, on the reverse strand, counting down.
CATTTGATGCCCAAATATACTGATAGTCCCAGTTCCGGTACGGTCGTGCTTCTCTACACCTTCGTCCAGAATGCGGTTTAGCAAGTCTAAATATTGTTTCATTGGTCAAGGAGATTCGGAATACGTGTTGTTGCCACGTGTTATGTTTATGCGGCAAAGATACATATTTCCGGTGGTTTGGTCGCTGTTTTTTTTTACGGGATTTATTATCTTTGCGCTTATGGAACTACCTTATGCATTCATAGCGTCTACACGTGCGTTGCTCGGTTCTTCTGAATTTGAGCGATTTGAAGCAGCTTTGTCGTTGCCTGCTTCCGTTAGTGTCCGAATCAATCCGGTTAAAAAAACTCGTTTAAAGGCTGTAGGTAATCAATTGGCTGATGGTGTGCCTTGGTCGGAGACCGGATTTTATCTGCCAGCCCGTCCGGCATTCACTTTTGATCCGCTTTTGCATGCGGGTTTGTATTATGTACAAGAGGCTTCTTCGATGTTTGTCGGACATGTTTTGCGTCATATCCTGGCGGATGGCAGCATACGGATGCTCGATCTTTGCGCTGCTCCGGGCGGAAAGTCAACGCTGTATCGTTCGTTATTGCCGGCAGGTAGTTTGTTGGTAGCCAATGAGCCGATACGCCAACGTGTACAAGTGTTGGCCGAGAACTTGCAAAAATGGGGAAATCCGGAGACCGTTGTAACCTGTAACTATCCGGAAGATTTCTCTCCGTTGACAGGGTTCTTTGATGTGATTGCGGCCGATGTGCCCTGCTCGGGAGAAGGTATGTTCAGGAAGGATGCCCAGTCTGTCACGGAGTGGAGCGAAGAAACTGTAAGACTCTGTAGCGAACGGCAACGAAAAATTGTGAAGGATGTTTGGACGGCTTTACGTCCCGGAGGTTACCTCATTTATAGTACCTGTACGTATAATACGCAGGAAAACGAAGAGAATGTATTGTGGATAGCCCGGGAGTTGGGAGCTGATGTCTTATCTGTTCCTGTGGAGGAAGGGTGGCAGGTGACAGGTAGTTTGTTGTCGTCTGCTGCGCTGCTGCCTGTATATCGCTTTTTGCCCCACCGTACACGTGGCGAAGGTTTTTTTTGTGCCTTGTTACGTAAACATGATAATGCGGAGGCAACGGCAACATCGTTGGTTCGCAAACCAGTCAAATCCCGTGTCGGTGGAAATTCGAAGACTGTTCCGGCAATATGTAAGGACTGGTTGATGCAAGCTGAGGCTTACGACTGGACGGAGGATAAGGGCATTGTCAGAGCTTTTCCTTTGGCTCACGGTGAGACCTTGGGCGAGTTGTACAGACATTTGCGTGTGGTATCGGCAGGTGTGGCTGTGGCCGAAAAAAAAGGAAAGGGATGGCAACCGCTCCATGCATTGGCGCTTTCGTCGGCATGTGCGGAACAGGTATTTCCGGAGGCTGTGCTTACTTATGAGCAGGCGATTTCTTATTTACGGGGCGAAGCTGTTGTGTTGTCCTCTGATGTGCCTTGCGGATACGTGCTTATGACGTATCGGGGACTCTCTTTGGGGTTTGCCAAAAACTTGGGCAATCGGGCAAACAACCTTTATCCTGATTCGTGGCGTATCCGGAGTGGGCATCTTCCGCCCGAGCTACCGGCTGTGTTCTGATAGTGTACAGAGAAGTTATCCTTTTTGTGTCTTGCGGTAACGGCTGGGCGACATGCCCATCGTCTTGGTGAAAAGGCGCGAGAAATAATAGGTGTCTTCAATGCCTATTTTGTAGCATATCTGGTTGATTTTCATATTTGTAAAGTCTAACAGCCGACAGGCCTGTTGTATTTTTAGCTGGTTGAAATAAGCCATAGGTGCGTAACCCGTGCGTTGGTTGAAGAGCGATGAAAAGTGTGAGACGGAATAGCCTATGTGGGCAGTGATGTCTTGCAGGGTAAGCTTCTTCTCAATGTTCTCTTTCATGAAATGGATGGCTGCATTGACAATGTCACTATTGGCGTCTGTCTGTTGAGAGGCATTGCGGTAGGTTTGCAGATAGCGCAATGTTCCAAGGTAATGGTAAAAGGCCGAGCAGGCATACCGCAGATTCTCTTGACTGTACCCCAACTCCAG
>CABSGW010000103.1 GCA_902477365.1 uncultured Prevotellaceae bacterium | reverse complement strand
GTTACATCCCTAACAAAAAACTGGTGGGATGCGTAGGTGTGGCCATGTCCATCATCATGAAATACCACAACCATCCCCAACAGGGTTACGGCAACCTGAACGGTGTGGACTTCAACGTCCGTTACGACTGGAACAGCATGCGGATGGACAACTATCTGCTCACCACTTCCACCGAAGCCGAGGAAAATGCCGTAGCTCAAATCATGTATCATGCCGCCCACAGCGTCCTGACCGACTTCGGGCAATCCGGAAGCAGTGCCAGCGAGGTACGTGTTCCAACGGCGCTTTCCACTTATTTCGGTTACGACGCAGGGGTTTCGTACAAGAAAAAAACAGAAATGTCTTCCGCTGCGTGGGAGGCGTTGATTAAAAACGAACTGGATGCCAACCGACCGGTACTATACAGCGGACAGGATGCCGTCATGGGACACGCATTTGTCTGCGACGGTTACGAGACCCGTGCCGGACAAACCCTTTTCCATATCAACTGGGGATGGGGTGGCATGGCCAATGGCTATTTCGCCCTTACCGCCCTGACGCCGCAAGGACAATCGGGCAACATACACAACTACACCGAACAGGCTACGGTTATCTACAACATTAAACCGTCCACCGTCGCTTCGTCAACAGCCCACTCTCCGGTCCGTATCACCAGCGATGAGAAACAGATCGGTATGAGTACAGACCGCGCCAGCATTGCTACCGGCGACGCGTTCTCCATCCGTGTGGGTAGTCTGAAGAACACCAGCTACACCGACTTCAACGGACAAATAGCCATCGCCCTGTTCACCGCCGACGGCCGTTTCAAAACACTTTTAAGCAAAGCACAAGCCTACAGCTTGCCTTCCTTCGTGGTAGACAACCGTATTTTTCTGGATTTCCAATGCCGGGTGCCTGACCATACATCGGTCGATGCCGAGGACCGCATCAAACTGGCGACCCAGGCCGCCGGTACATCCACGTGGTTACCTGCATCAGGAGACTTGATCACAGTCAACGAAATACATGCCCGGAACCACCCCATCGGCTATTTCAACATAGACATGCCGCAATCCGTACCCGGTGCAACCATACAGGCCGAAAGCAACCGCGTCATTCAGGGGCGTGCCTATACGTTTCGGGTAATACCCGACAATGCCGATGACGTCGTATTGGTCAAGGCTAATGGGTATATCATTACAGCGGCCAAAGACCACCAATACCAGCTGCCCAACGTCATTGAACCAACTGCCATCACGGTTACGGTACTGAATGCCAACAACATCAGGACAAACAAAACCTTATGGACGGAAAGCGGCCGACTGGAGTCTCTTATCAGCGAGACAGACCGGGGAACAATCAAGAACCTGGCCCTTTACGGCACCATGGACGCCCGCGATTTCAGTTTCATACGCGATAAAATGCGTATCGACACACTCAATCTGGCTGGTATCACCATTACGGCACAAGGGGGCAATCCCGCCAATGCCATCCCCGAAAGGGCCTTCTATCGGTACGCTTCATTACAACACATCACGCTGCCCGACAACCTGACCCGCCTGTGCAACCGGGCTTTCGAGGCTACCGGCTTACGCGAAATCACCCTGCCGGCCTCCATCGCAACGTATGAGTACAACATATTCCTGAACTGCAACCGGCTGGTGCAGGTAACAGCCCGCCGATCTAAACCCGAGTTCATTAACTGGTGCGTGTTTGCCGGTACCCCCAAGAAAAATCTGACCGTTCCCGTTGGTGCGTTACAAGCCTATTCTGCCAAAGACAACTGGAAAGACTTTAACAACAAAACCGAAGAATACTTCGCAGAAAGCACCACCTGTCAGGTCATTATCCAGGATGAGGAGGGTATCAGAATCACTCCGCTTAACGCATCGGGTAACCCGGTTGTACCGGGCAGCCGTTATCGTTTCACGGTAGAAACCGGCAAACAATATGCCGATTACCGTATGCGGGTTTTCGCCAACACGTCGCAACTCACACCCGTCAACGGTGTCTACGAAACCACCATCACCCGTAACACACTCATCCATGTAGACCTGACCGAACCTGCTCCGGCAACTACGCCTTCACCTTGGAAAATGACGGGTATCGGCATGGTCACCGACCTCATCAACGCCATCCCCGGACGTCCTTTCCAAATCACGGTCAACGCCATGGACATCCCGACCGATTATTTCGAAAGCGGGCTGTTTACCGCTGCCGTACTCACCGACCGGGAAAACCGCATCAAGGAGGTCATCTCGCCCATCCAGCAAAATGCCTGGAACAACACGGGTAAACAACGTTTCACCTATCCCTGTAACGTCACCCACGCACAAATTGCGGCAGGCAACCTCATCCGTATCGCCACCTCAACCGACGGAAAGGAGTGGAACTTGGTATACGCCGGCACATCCGGCACAACCAAGGATGCTCTCAAGGCTACCGGCAACGAGGTCATTTACCACACCATCACCATGCCCGAGAGCATTGAGAAAGCAAGTATCAGCAACTATACGGACAAGGTTATACACGGCATGGACTATGCCTTCAGCGTACGTCCTTACCTTTCAAGTGATGTGGTGGATGTTACCGTCAACGGCAAACCGATGGCCAGCAAACAGCCTGTTGCCGACGTCCGCATAGATGCGGTAACAGAAGACCTGAATATTACCATAGCCGTGTACGACCAGCATGCGGCAACGCCTTACACCACTGTAAACATCGGTCCCGGAGAACTGGCTGAGGCATTGTCCCACATCCCCAACCAGCCGTGGAAGCTGCGTATCACCGGCGAGATGAATGCTGCCGACTTCGCTACCATTGCCGCTAACAGCAGCCTGTTAACCGAGGTCGACCTGTCGGATGTCCGCATTCTGGCACAAGGCAACAACCAGGCCGACGCGCTGCCTGTCAATGCCTTTGCCGGAGTAACCGGTATGCCGATGAACCTCCAGATAGTACGCCTTCCCAAATCACTGAAACGCATTGAGAACGCAGCCTTTTACCGTTGCATGAAGTTACAGGAAATCACCCTTCCTGCCAATCTCACCTACATTGGCGTACAGGCTTTCTTCTACGCAACCAACCTGAAAAAGGTTGTTGTGCAGGCCACTACGCCTATCAACCTGAGCAACGGCAATCCGTTCTCTCCGGCGGCACAGTCCAAGGCCACCCTGTCCGTACCCGCAGGTAGCGTTGAGGCCTATCGTCAGGCAACCTATTGGAAACAGTTCGGCAACATCGAAACCTATACAGCCACCTACTCGGTATCCTATCCGGAAACGGTTATACCGCAAGGTGGTCATACGGGAGACAATATCACCGGGGGACAAGACTTCCAATTCAAGGTGACAACCGAAAATTGCCTGGTTACAGCCAACGGCACACCCCTCACGGCCGATGCAAACGGCATATACACCCTTACCGACATTCGAAGCAATTATGCCATCGAAGTCACACCGCTCTATCAGGTCACCTTCCAATTAATAGAGGGGGTAACGGTCCGTCCGCTCAACAGCGGCAACTCCACCACGGTCAAATCCGGCGACAACTTCAGCTTCACACTGGAAAGCAGCCTTTCGGCCGGAAACACGTTGATGGTAAAAGCCAACCAGGCCGAAATCATTGCCGAAAACGGTGTATATACCTTGGAACGCATCCGGCAGAACCAGCTCATACAGACATTCCTGATCCCCGCAGAGGGAACTTCTCTCCCCGGACACCTGGTGACCGCCGTCGATTCCGCCACAGCCTCTACGCTTCAGGGCATTAGTCTGGCTGGCGCTCTCTCTCCGGAGGTATTCGAAGTGCTGAAGAAGAACTTCTCCTCACTCACCACCATCGACTTGCAGGAAGTGCAAAACCAGCAATTGCCCGACCAGGCGTTCAAGAACATGCATACCCTGCAAAGTATCGAGTTGCCGGCCGGTCTGACACACATCGGCAACGAGGCTTTCGCAGGCTGCTCCAACTTGGAAAACCTCACACTGACCCAAGTCACCCACATTGGCGAGAAAGCCTTTGACGGCTGTAACCGCCTCACAAGTATAACCCTCTTCACCACGCCGCAACAAACAGAATACCGCACCGGAAAACTCCTGTTGGATCATGTTTTTGAAGGACTCAACCCCAACTGTCTCATCTTTGTCATGGAGGGCGTGGCCGAAGGAAAAAACATCGTTGCAAACACCGGAAACGGTTACCGGGCGCAAGGTCATCTGACACTAGACCCCTCCTACCCGTTCTCCAATCCGAACGATTTCAGCATGGGCAGTTACACCGTAAGCTATACGCACAACTTCGACAAGCCCGTTGCCGACGACCGCTCTACCGGTTGGGAGGTGCTTACACTACCGTTTGCCCCCACGCAGGTAACCGATGGAGACAAGGTGTCGCTGAAACCTGTCGGTGCTGTTGTAAACGAGGGTGAAAAGACCTTCTTGCTCCGCAGCCTGGAAGCCTCGTCAGGGCAACAGCACAACGACTTCTTCAGCCACACCGCAATGCTGGCCAACAAACCTTACATTGTACTCATGCCCGAAGGACTCAATAAAACAGGCATCACCTTCAGCGGCGGTGGGGACACCTGCTACGTCACAGCTACCCCCGATTCGGCATCGCTCACGGTAACGGGCGCAAACTATGCATTGACAGGCACGTATGCCCCCGTTGCACACACCGCCACACGCTATGCCCTGAACGCAGAAGGCTCAGCCTTTTGCCGGCCGGCGGAAAACACAGCCCGGAACATCATCAGTGCCTTTAGCGCTTACGGAACGGGCAAAGAACCGGCTACTGAAAAAGGTTACGAGATTGGTGCCGACGACCTGACAGTCGGTATGGAACACCCCGTAACCGGTACACAGCAACTGCAGGTATATGTAGCCGGCAAGCAGCTGGTCATTGAAACGCAACGTTCCTGCGTGGTACGTATTTACACCGCAGCCGGACACACCGTAGGAAGCTATCAGCTGAAGGTCGGAAAAAACCGGATCGGCCAACTGCCTCAAGGCATTTACCTGATAGGAAACCGCAAAATCCGTCTCTGATATCCTCAGAGATTCCTTATCATACAATACCCTCGTGAAGCCGCATGTTTCACGAGGGTATTTTTTTACGGCCAACCTGTTTTTCTTAGATGCCCTGCTTGTTACACGCTCCTGCCCAGTCCGTTTCAACCGACTGGGCTTGTCGGCACAAGCGGCACACTTCGGCCGACAACAGGACATGCCTCCTGTTCCATGACTTGCCATCAACATACAACTGACAAGAAGCGTGTCCGCCGTAAAGCGCAAGAGTGCTTTGGGTTTCCACGCCGGGCAGACGGGGGAAATAACACCACAGTGCCCCAGCCCAAATCCGGCGTCTTCGGCATGTTGACATCACAGTTTGCCACCACCTTTTCACTACCGTAATACAACGGCACCTGCTCATGCAAGATGAAAGAAGGAATGGAAATTGACGGAACAACAGGCTTCAGTACGGCCGGAAGGCATCCCTCGCCGCACTGCTGCATCACGTCGTACAACCCATAATACTTATTGGCGATCGGCTAATACTCCTTGACAAACGCATCACAGTCGTAGAAAGTTGTATCGGAAACCACTCAGACTACCCCAGCAACGCTTTCATCAGCCAAGTCTCCCCATCTGCCCGTATCAACCGGTTGCGAAGGTTAAAACCACCCAATCATTCAGTCAGAAAAAAACATCATCACCGCACATTTTTACAACGAAAACACCTTAATATGGTAAAGTTATAAAAAGAGAAACTGAATGCGCATCATTTTGAAAGATTCCCCGTTCTAATGTAAGGAAGGGAAAATACCGGCTACACACTCCATGCATATACAGGACATGGAATGTATAAACACGACAGATGACAGACCGGATGAATCGGAACATATATAGCACAAACCTGGCATCTATCAGGATAAACCCATTTGTTAAATTTTAAGTATATCACAATTATGGCAACAGTCAAAATAAAATTTCATGCGTCCTCGGTCAAATTCAAAGAAGGATCGTTGTCTTTTCAAATTACCCACAAGCGGGTAGTACGCCAGATACATACAGGATACAAACTATTTCCTACAGAATGGAACAAGCGCTACGCAACGGTAATACACTCAAATGAGATGGACAAAAGTCGCCGGAGCTACCTGGTAGCTCTAGAGGAGAACATCAGGGACGAAACAGAGAAACTGACAAAAATCATCACACAATTTACAAGTACCGGAACAGCATTTACCTCCGACAACATCGTGGAAAGCTACCGACACCTCACGCAGACCGGTGGTTTTCTCTCATTCATCCAAAACCACATCAGTCACCTGGCGAAAGTCGGCAGGCTGTCGGCATCTGAAAAACTACACTCCACCTTCAACAGTTTTATGGACTTTCATGGTGCAAAGGAAATGCTGTTCCATGAAATCAATACGGATGTAATGGAAGAATACGAAGGCTTTTTGAAAAACAAAGGAATATGTATGAATACGGTTTCTTTTTACATGCGCACGCTTCGCTCGGTCTATAACGTAGCCGTAGAACGCCGGCTCACCGTCCAAAATTATCCCTTTAAATATGTATACACGGGTATTGACAAAACAATGAAACGAGCCATCCCTTTGAAAACCATCCGTCAAATACGTAACCTGGATCTGACAGGCTGTCCAACCATGCAGTTTGCACGCGACATTTTCATGTTTTCCTTCTACACACGGGGAATGTCATTTGTAGATATGGCATTTTTAAAGAAAAGAGACCTTCAGAACGGCTTTCTTACCTATCGTAGGCACAAGACAAACCAACAATTGACGATCAAATGGGAAAAGCCGATGCAGGAAATCATCGAGCGATACCGCATCGAAGGGATACCTTACTTATTACCTATTATCAAAAACACGCAAGCAGACGAAAGAAGACAATACAAAAACGCCATACACCTGGTCAACAACAAACTGAAACAACTAGGCAGGGAAATAGGTTTGGACATACCACTGACAACGTATGTTGCCCGCCATGGATGGGCCAGCATCGCTAAATGCAAAAACATCCCGACAACAACAATCAGCGAAGCACTCGGCCATGATTCCGAGCGGACAACACGCATCTATCTTGCTTCGCTGGACACATCGGCTGTAGACAAGGCAAACAGGCAGATATTGGAATCAATATAATATCCATCTGTCTGTTTTATGCCGGATTGTAACAAATACTTATTTATTCCCTAGAAGCATAGAAACGGAAACAAACTGTATAAACCCCAAAAATGATCAGGTATTTATTTGACATTATTGCCAACAAATAAAGCTTTCAAAAAAGAAAGATAGTACAATAATGCGATATCGAATAATTTAACAGATCTCTCCTTAAGAGATGCACCAATTCGACTGCAAATATACGCAAAAACCATGAAAAGTAACCTATGAAATGGATTAAATACAAATAATAAGCCTATTAGATGTATTTAATTTTTCAATCTTGTTAGGCAAGTGGGAATAATTTACCTAACAAATATAGTGTTATTTGAGAAAGTTCTTGGTGATATATGTTGTGTTTCAGTGCTTTACTTTTAAAATATATTGTTTGTTCATCTCTTAAGGAGAGATGTATTAAATACATAAAACAAAACGAGCTGAAGAACTCCTTTTTTATCGGATAATAATCGCATTATCAATGATGAATAAGTATAAGAGAAATCAGTCCCGAACTTTTAAGAAAACAACAAATAACTGTTTGATATATAAATTTTTATATAAACAAACAGGATTAGATTGATTTGTCTTAAACTTTAAGATGTCCCTTTTTAAAGAGATACAGGACGTCACTTGTTGTACGACTGTAAATACCTCAAAAAAGGAAGAGAATGAACCAAAGAGTTGGTTTGTCATGCGTGACCTTAAACGTGTCAATGCAAAACTTCCGGCTTACAAATTGCTACGAAATAGCGAATTTGAAGTATTTACACCTATGAAATGGCGTTTGGTTAAAAAAAATGGACAAAAAATAAAGGAAGAGATACCGGCTATCCCCGATTTGCTCTTCGTACACAGTACACGCGAAAAGCTGGATTGGATGGTTGAGAACATCCGGACCTTACAGTATCGCTTTTTTAAAGGGGGCGGATATTGTGAACCCATGACTGTACGCGATCAAGATATGAACCGGTTTATAGTGGCCATCAACAGTACGGAAACACCTGCGTTTTACACTCCTGAAGAGATTACTCCGGCTATGTACGGACGTACGGTACGCATTATCGGCGGTCCGCTCCATGAATACGAGGTTCCGTTACTCAAAATGCGGGGATCAAAGGTAAAACGTATCATTGTGGAATTACCCACATTGCTTGCTGCGGTTGTTGAAGTAAACCCTGAATACATACAATTGTTATAACCAGGAAGATGAAACAGGTTGCACAAAACGAAAACAGTTCGCTTCAACAACAAACAATTGAAGAGAAGGAAAAAGCACTGTTCGAGCAGATTCATCAGATGATTATGGATCGGAAATTGTTCTTGGACCCGCTTTTTTCACGGGAAAAATACATCAAATTAGGATTAATCAACAAGAACAAGGTGGCATACCTGCTTCAGCGGTATGCAAAAACCAATCTGAACGGTTACATCAACAATTTGCGCTTGGATTATGCCATCCAATTAATGCAAGATAATCCGGAAGCACCGATGAAAGCCATCGCCATCGACTCCGGCTTTAAACACATCCGCACGTTTTACAGACAGTTTTTGGCTGGCTTTTGTCGCCCATTTTGCTGACAACAGGGTATTTC
>CABSGW010000102.1 GCA_902477365.1 uncultured Prevotellaceae bacterium | reverse complement strand
GGTGTTGTTGCAACAAGAAGCCCAGTCTCTTTCCATCACATCCCTAGTCCTCATAGCCTGAACCAGCCATCTATCCGTAAAACAAAGAAACAGCTGTGTACAAATACCGACAAGCGGCCTGCGTACACAGCTGTTTCTTTGTTTTACAGAACGGATTACACGTTCAAACGCCAAGCCTTTAGCGACTTTTGCCTTTACCTTTACGGGACGGATGTTTCCTGAGATCGTGCGGAACAGCCTCTCTCGATGTACCGGTCTCTTCCTCCACCAATTCAAAATCCAATTGCTTGCGTTCCAAATTAGCCTTAGCCACACGGATATTGACCGTATCGCCCAGTGCATAGCGCTTGTGATACTTACGTCCCCAAAGACAATAGTTCCGTTCGTCAAATTCGTAATAGTCGCCTTGCAAATCCCTCAGAGGAACCATACCCTCGCACTTGTTCTCGTTAATTTCCACGTACAGACCGAACTCCGTTACGCCGCTAATAGTTCCGGCAAATACCTGCCCCAGACGTTCACCCATAAACTCAACTTGCTTATACTTGATGCTGGCGCGTTCGGCCGACGAAGCCAACTGTTCCATGGCGCTGCAATGTTCGCATTGCTCCTCGCACTTGTCCTCGTTCACACTGCGGCCGCCTTCTGCGTAACGCGTCAGTAAGCGGTGGACCATGGTATCGGGATAACGGCGGATGGGCGAGGTGAAATGAGTGTAATAAGGGAACATCAATCCGTAATGACCGATGTTGTGCACGCTATAACGTGCCTTCATCATGGCCCTCAGGGCGATGGTCTCTACCAAATTCTCCTCTTTTTTGCCTTTCACGTCTTCCAACAACTTGTTCAGACTCTTGCTCACTTCGGTCTTCGTACCCTCGGTACGCAACTTGTAGCCAAACTTGCCAATGAAGGCCCGTAAGTTTTCCAGTTTTGTGGGATCGGGCACATCATGTACACGATAAGGCAGTGTTTTCGACTTTTTGCCTTTTGCCACTTTACCGATCAACTCGGCCACACTTCTGTTTGCCAACAGCATAAATTCCTCTACCAGCTTATTGGCATCCTTGGCTATCTTGAAATACGTACTCAAAGGACGTCCGTTTTCGTCAATCTCGAACCGCACCTCGGGACGCTCAAAGCCGATAGAACCCGCCGCAAAACGTTTCTCCCGCAACTTCTTAGCCAATCGGTTCAGGGTGATCAGCTCGCTTGCGTACTCCCCTACCGGCAAACCGTCTGCTCCGGGAGCTACGCGTTCCGGATGGTCACCGGGTTGTTTCAAATCTTCTTCCGAAGCCTCTCCGTTTTGTTCAAATATGGCCTGCACTTCCTCGTAGGTAAAACGACGGTCACTACAAATCACCGTATGCTTCAGCCGCCAGTCCAGCACCTCAGCCTTTTCGTTCAGACGGAATATCGTACTGTAAGCCAGTTTCTCCTCATTGGGACGCAATGAACAGATGAAATTACACAGCCTTTCGGGCAACATCGGAATGGTACGGTCCACCAAATACACACTCGTGGCACGTTTCTGAGCCTCTTTATCAATCGTGCCGCCTTCCTTTACGTAATGTGACACATCAGCTATGTGCACACCTACCTCCCACTCGCCTTTAGACAAAGCGCGGATAGAAATAGCATCGTCAAAGTCCTTTGCATCGCGCGGGTCTATGGTAAATGTGGTTACGGCACGCATGTCCTCACGTTCAGCCAGGTCGGCCGCCGTTATCTCTGCTGAAATCTGGTTTGCAGCCTCTTCAACCGCTTTAGGATAGGAATAGGGCAGTCCGTATTCGGCCAGGATGGCGTGCATCTCGGTCGTATTTTCACCGGCATTTCCCAAGATGTCTATCACCTGCCCTATCGGGTTCTTAGCCCCTTCGGGCCATTCTATGATCTTAACAATGGCTTTCTGACCGGTCTTTCCGCCCTTCAGGTTGCCTTTCGGTATAAAGATGTCATTAGCCAATGTCCGTCCTTCGGTAATGAGGAAAGCATAATTTTTATCCACTTTCAGTTTACCGACGAATGTCTCGCGGGCCCGCTTCAGTACCTCCGTAACCTCAGCCTCACGGGCATGGTTCTTGCGGCGCGCCAACATGGTTACCCGCACACGGTCACCATCCATCGCATGCCCGGAATTGCGCTCTGCGATGAGGATAGACTTACCGCCATCATCAGGCACTACGCTGTTATGTCCATTCTTTTTACGTACAAACGTTCCTTCCATCACCTGACCATTCGTATTGAGCCGGTAACGGTGTTGTTTCAACATCAGGTAATCATCTAAAACCAACTCCTCCAAAACATCCACGCACAACATTTTGGCCGGATGCGTTTTCAGTTTCAAAATTGCAAAGATCTCCTTTGCATCATAATCATTCCCGGAATTTTTTTCAAACAACTCAAAGACCTGATTGATTATCTCTTTCTTGGTGAGGCGACGTACGCCTTTACTTTTTTTTGCCATAATCAAAGGGAATTAGTTTATACAAAGGAAGCGAAAAACATCCACTCGTGCCCTGATTTAAGGTATTATAACGCGTTTTCAGTACAAAATTCCACCACATAAATGCGTGTAGGGAAGCACAAACATGCATATATCACAGAAATTTGGTATCTTTGCAGCCGATTTTTGTGCAGCTATTTACAAATAGGAATCTGTCCGCTATCACATACAAATGAATATACTCATCACAGGAGCCAGTGGTTTCATTGGCAGCTTTTTAGTGGAAAAAGGTATCGCCGACGGCCATACGGTATGGGCGGGCATACGCACGACCAGCAGCCTGCGCTATTTGCAAGATTCCCGCATCCGCCGCATTGAACTGGATTTTGACAATCCGGCTCACCTGCACAAACAGCTGGTACACCATCAAGAGGAACATGGCAAATGGGATTGCATCATCCATGCAGCCGGAGCAACCAAATGCCGTAAACCGTCCGATTTTTTTCGTACAAACACGGATGGAACACGTCATTTTGCAGATGCACTTTGTGCCTTGAACATGATTCCATCCCAGTTTATTTTTATCAGCTCATTAAGCATTTACGGACCAATACGCGAAACTTGCGTTGCCCCTCATGCCGGTAGCGTACAACCTCACTTTGCGATCAAAGGAACATGCGCTACAGGCGCTCCGCTTCGTACATCGGTGTATGCGCCTATTCAAGGGCAGGACAGCCCGCAACCCAACACTGCTTATGGAGCGAGCAAATATGCCGCCGAAAAATACCTGAAAAGCATAAAGAACTTTCCGCTCGTCATCTTTCGCCCTACCGGCGTATATGGTCCGCGGGAACGGGACTATTTTCTGATGGCAAAAAGCATAGCCGGACACATTGACTTTGCAGCTGGCTTCAAACCGCAGGAACTGACATTTGTTTATGTCAAGGACTTGATAGAGGCGGTATTCCTGGCCATCAAACGCCAGATAACCGGACGCGACTATTTTGTAAGTGACGGGCAATCATACAACAGCCGGGCATTCAGCGACCTGCTGCAAAAGGAGATGGGTGTAAGCCGTGTATTGCACCTGAAAGCACCTTTATGGTTTTTGCGCAGCGTTTGTACCGTTTCGGGAAAATGGGCGCAACTTACAGGAAAAACATCGACACTGAATACAGACAAATATAACATCATGAAACAACGCAACTGGCAATGTGACATCCAACCACTGATAGCGGAGTTGGGCTATCGGCCTGAATACGACCTACGCCGTGGTGTTGCAGAGACCGTTGCATGGTATAAAAAGGAAAAATGGCTTTAGATTTAACTTTACGTACACGCCGGCGACCTGGCCTCATCGGCGTAGAGAAGCTGACTATCAGTTACGCCTTTCTCACGACATTGCTCTTATTTATTTTCTTTGACCGGCTAGAGAACCCTTATTACCTGCTGGGACAACGTCTTGCCGTAGTATTGGGCACCATGCTGTTCTGGTGGGTCTATAATAAAAAGCCCTGCAGGCTCACATTGCTGTTACGTCAATTACTGCCCTTGGCCTTACTGGGATTCTGGTATCCGGATACCCACAATTTCAGTGCGCAACTCCCCAACATCGACCATCTCTTTGCACAAGCAGAACAGGCCATCTTTGGTTGCCAGCCTGCGCTTACCTTTTGCAGGGACTTCAACAACTTGTTTTGGTGCGAAGCATTTAACTTAGGATATTATTCCTACTATATGATGATTGCGTTCGTACCTATTTATTCTTTCCTATATAAATATCCCCGGTTTGAGAAGACGGTATTCATTACCATCTGCGCATTTTTTCTTTATTATGTGCTATACTTGTTTATTCCTGTAGCCGGACCTCAATATTACTTTCAAGCCATTGGCGTTGACCAGGCTTGGGCTGGGAATTTTCCGGCCATCGGCGATTGGTTCAGATACCATTCCGAGCTTCTGCCCACTACCAACCACGGCGGCCCTTTTCAATGGCTGGTTGAAAGCGCACAGGCAGGTGGAGAACGACCTACAGCTGCGTTCCCAAGTTCGCATGTGGGCATGAGTACCATTCTATTGATCCTTGCTTACAAAAACAGCCGTAAGCTGTTTCGTTTCTTCATCCCGTTCTACGTCTTGTTATGTGCCGCTACAGTTTATATTCAGGCACACTACGTGATAGACGTCATAGGAGGCTGGATATCCGCATTTGTGTTCTACAAAATGTCACACTGGCTCTACTATCGCCGCATGTTCCACCGCCCGCGCGGTTACCGTGACTTCTGAGACACGGCTGTACGAAACGACATCACACAACAAAATTCCCGGCATACCGACTGCTTAACAGTCCATACGCCGGGAATTTTATATTCCAGAAACGTCTTCCAACTACTAGTTGAGGAATCCCAACAAAATACCGGCAGCAACCGCAGAACCGATCACGCCTGCCACATTGGGCCCCATGGCGTGCATCAGTAGGTAGTTACCACGGTCGTACTCCAACCCCAATGTGTTCGAAATACGCGCCGCCATCGGAACAGCCGAAACACCAGCATTTCCAATCAGCGGATTCAGCTTCTTGTATTTGGGCAGGAAGATATTCATGAACTTCACAAACAGAACTCCCGAAGCGGTGGCGATGATAAAGGAAAGCGCTCCCAACAAGAAAATCTTGATTGTATCTGCTGTCAGGAACTCACTGGCCTGTGTGGAACATCCCACTGTTAATCCCAGCAACATCACCACAATATCATTCAACGAAGAACCCGCCGTTGTGGCCAAACGTGTAGTACGTGTGCTTTCTTTCAGCAAATTACCAAAAAAGAGCATACCCAACAACGGCAAGCCCGAAGGCACGATAAAAGCGGTAAGCAAAAGCCCCACGATTGGGAACACAATGCGCTCACCTTGCGACACGTGACGCACCGGCTTCATCCGGATGAGGCGTTCTTTCTTGGTTGTCAACAAACGCATCAATGGAGGTTGTATAACAGGAACCAATGCCATATACGAATACGCACAAACGGCAATAGCTCCCATTAAATTGGGTGACAGCTTTGACGAAAGGAATATAGCCGTCGGCCCGTCGGCCCCACCGATAATAGCGACACCTGCTGCCTGATTGGGCTCGAATCCCAGCAACAAGGCCAACATATATGCTCCGAAAATTCCGAACTGAGCCGCCGCACCGATAAGCAAGAGCTTTGGGTTGGCGATCAGCGCCGAAAAGTCAGTCATAGCTCCAATTCCCAAGAATACAAGCGGCGGATACCACCCCTCGCGTACACCCGAATAGAAGATATTCAGCACCGAGTGGTCTTCATAGACCCCCACTTCAAGACCTATTTCTTTAAAAGGAATGTTACCAAGAATAATACCCAATCCTATTGGAATAAGCAGTAGCGGTTCAAAATTGCGGCGAATAGCCAGCCACACGAAGAAAGCCCCCACGAGAATCATGAACAGATTCCCGTAGGTTGCACACGCAAATCCCGTATAAGTAAGGAAGTCGGAGAGTTTGGTCGAAATGAAAAGCCAGAAGTCTTCCATAAACGAAGTGATTAGCCAATCGTCAGCAGCACGGTGCCTTCCATTACAGAATCACCCTTGTTCACGCAAACAGCTGTTACTGTTCCGTCACACTCTGCCGTAATATTGTTTTCCATCTTCATGGCTTCGAGCACAACCACCGTATCGCCTTTCTTAACTGCCTGTCCGGCACTTACATTCACCGATACAATAACGCCCGGAAGAGGAGCCTTCACACCTTTGCCCGAACCTGGAGCAGCCTTTGCTACCGGAGCTGCGGCAGGAGCCGGTGCGGCAGCGGGAGCTGCAACTGGAGCAGCAGCCGCAACCGGAGCGGCAGGTGCCGCAGGTGCTGCCGGAGCAACCGGTGCTGTCGCCAAAGAAGTTGATCCCGTCATTTCCACCTCAAACGGAATACCATTTACCTCTACTTTTGCAACGCCGCCTTCAATGCTCTGAATCGTTACGTCATACTCTACTCCCTTTACTTTATATTTATACTGTTTCATTTGTTGTTGTTTAATTAAGGTTTTTACTTCAATCGGGGCGCACGTCCCATGGTGTGCACCTTTGCATTCCAGTCGGTTGCACGCTGATTCAATGTAATCACATTACTTTCCTCATCGTGTACTTCGCCAGCCCCGTATTGCTCTAAAGCCAAAGCTATTACGGCAGCATACACCTCTTTGTCGGTCAGCCCCAAGTCTATCCGTTCGCCATCCTTGCGAATCTCGGCCAAACCGGTTGTATCCAGCGAAATTTCCAACTCGAACAGTTGTGTCTTGTATTTAATTACGTTCATATTTTTGTTTATTGATTAAACGTGCCGCCGAGGTTTACAGACCATTGTACGCGCTTTGCCGTTCCAGTCTGTTTTCTTGGGCACAAGGGTGATTACACTACTCTCCACGTCGTGGACCTCCTCCTCGTAAGCATTGAGTGCCAAGGCTATGACAGCAGCATAAATTTCCCGATCAACTCCTTTCGACTCCATGCCATGTTTCGCCAAATTGGTTGCCTTACGGGCTTGTTCGCGCATGGCCTGAACCGTCTTCATACGTGCCACACGCTCATACGATGCCACTACGTAGCCAAACAAACGGAAAAACACATAAAGCAGCACCAAACAAGAGAATACTAGTCCCATACCCATGATAGACATTCCTATTCCGTAAGGATCTTTTTCTTTAAACTCGGCCACCTTGTCCTGCCCCATGTTGCCGTCGCTGTTAGGGCCGCCCGGTGTAACCTTGGTCTCGTCAACAACCTTCCACACATAGGTCTCGGAAGCGGCGTCGTAAAGACGTGCATAGGCACATCCCGGCGCCAGGCTTGCCGGCACGGTCAGCGTGTCCAGTAAGGTCCGTCCGTTTCCGTCAAAAAGAGCAATGAAATTCTCTTTACCGGGCTGCAGGCAGAAGTTAAGATGAAGCGTTCCACGATTCACCCGGCCGTCGGCAAAGAATACCAAACGCTGTTGTGCGGTCAGTTGGGTGCGCCCGTCCCCTTTGGGGATGAGCGACATCAACTTCACACGTTCCGGCACAGAAAGATTCGGATCAAGCGCTTTCCGGTTATTGGTCAGGTAGCAACTCCGCAAGTCGTTTGTTCCCCACGAAGTATTGGCTATCTCGATCCAGCCCGAGCGCTCACCGTATTCATCGACCAATCCGGCCGGATTTTCCACCACGACCTCATTGATCTTGAAACTGTGCGCTCCCTGTGCCGATGCAGCTGCCACCGCGAACCACAAGGAAAGTATTCCTAAAAGTATTTTCTTCGCCTCCATAACGTAAGTCTTTACAGAGGTATATTACCGTGCTTTTTAGCCGGACGTTCCTCACGCTTTGTTGCCAACTGAGCCAATGCGCGACAGATGCGGAAACGCGTGTTACGCGGCTCTATCACATCGTCAATATAGCCATATTTGGCAGCCTGGTAAGGCGTATTGAACAATTCGTTGTACTCTTGTTCTTTCTCGGCCAAGAAAGCCTTCGGATCCTCGGCATTCTTTGCTTCTTTAGCATACAACACAGCTACTGCTCCCGAACCACCCATTACGGCAATCTCGGCAGAAGGCCAAGCGTAGTTCAAATCACCCTTCAACTGCTTGCAGCTCATCACAATGTGCGATCCGCCATAGCTCTTGCGCAAGGTTACCGTTACCTTAGGCACGGTAGCCTCACCGTATGCATACAACAACTTAGCTCCATGGTCTATCACACCGTTGTACTCCTGTCCCGTACCCGGTAAGAATCCCGGTACATCCACCAACGTTACCAAAGGAATGTTGAAGGCATCGCAGAAGCGCACAAAACGGGCACCCTTACGGCTGGCGTTGCAATCGAGCACACCTGCATAGCAGCTAGGCTGGTTGGCAACCACACCCACCGTCTGACCGTTGAAGCGGGCAAAACCGATAATGATGTTACGGGCAAACTTGGCGTGTACTTCCAGAAACTCTCCGTTATCAACCAACGCGCCAATCACCTTATACATATCGTATGCCTGGTTGGCATTGTCAGGAATAATGTCGTTCAGCATGTCTTCCTTGCGGTCGATCGGGTCGTTACACTCCACACGCGGAGCTTCTTCCATATTGTTTTGAGGCAGGAAGCTCATCAACTTGCGAACCAAATCCATACCTTCTTTTTCATTTGATGCGGTAAAGTGGCAAACACCGCTTTTCGAAGCATGTACCTGAGAACCACCCAATTCTTCCTGGCTCACATCCTCGCCGGTCACCGTCTTCACAACCTTCGGACCGGTCAGGAACATGTACGACACATTTTCAAGCATCATCACAAAGTCAGTCAAAGCCGGGGAATACACAG
>CABSGW010000101.1 GCA_902477365.1 uncultured Prevotellaceae bacterium | reverse complement strand
TCCAGTTACCTGCAACAATTTTCTTTCTCATTGTCTTTTTTTATTGGTTAATATCAATTTATGAAGTTTATATCGCTTATAATATTTACTACCTATCCAGATTCTGTCTGCTAAGGTAATAAATAGTAAGGGTATAATATACCATGATAACATTTTTAACAAGTCAAACCATCTATTCTGATACTCATCATCCACTAATTCCATTTGTTCTAAATCGCCATTTAATTGCTCTTCAACAGGGAAATCGTGTTTACTCCACTTATTCAAAATCGAGCCATTTTTAACAAGTAACAAACCTGGATTAGAACGTACAATGGTTTTCAATAAAGTCTTATCAGCCTGCAAAATAGGGAAATAAACGCCAATACGATCTTGCCAAGCTACGCAAGCGTCATGATCTGATGATGTAATACAATACAAGGAATAACCATGATCCACACAATAATCGTGTATTTCATTAATTCCATCTATTGGATAATCTTCCACCTCTTCCAAGTCTGGAGAAATAATCCAAAAAGCATACAATGAGTCAGCCAATAATTTATCCGTAACATCATCTCCTGTTAACAAATCAGAGATAAAGAAATCTTTTATTTTCGGTTCATCGCCAGCAGAAATCAACTTAGTTTTACTGTCCACAAATGTCCATGTACTATCGGGATAGTTCTCCTCCTTAAAATGTTGTTGCTTTCCATTTTTCTCAAAAATAAAATCAGTTTCGTACACAGGAAGCTTCGCTGAGGGAGGTAATTGAGAAGCCTCTTGAATATTCACCCCTATATGGTAAGGACGGAAGTCCAACACCGGTAAATAATATAAAGACCAAGTAGAAAAGAATAGGATATATACAAAAGAATATGTCGATACCAACCACTGATTTCTCTCCGAAATAAAACGGAATTGGAAAAGAGGTCTTCTAAGTATCATGCATGAGGCCAAGAACAAAAAGATATTTTTGACAAATGTCTCTCTATTCGTCAGATGAATTGCATCACCAAAACACCCACAATCTGCAACAGGCTCTGCTATCACAATATAAATAGTCAGCAGTAACATGCACGACACAAAAACGAATGTAGCCAAAGCTGTAAATTTACGCCGAATGCCAAACAACAGGTAAATACCTAAGATAAACTCTAGCGTAGAAAGCATAACAGCTAATCCTGTACAAACCGATAAGGGAATATCAAACAATCCCCAATGCATCAAATATTCCTCTAGTTTATACGTTGTCCCCAAAGGGTCTACAGCCTTCACAAAACCTGAAAAGACGAACACCAAAGCCAATATCATACGACAAATATTCGTCGCATGATAAGATATGATATGTAATATTTTATGCTTCAATTACCAATTTAATTATAGCAAAAACCGCATAATTAATCATATCGGCATAATTTGCATCAATACCTTCCGACACCAATGTTTCCCCACCAAGCTCCTCTATTTGCTTAGTGCGATAAAGTTTCATCAGAATCAAGTCGGTATACGAAGTGACACGCATTCCACGCCATGCCTCATCATAATCATGATTTTTACGCCCCATCAACAAAAGCACTTCATGGGCATACTTATCATACAAACGTATTGCTTCCTCCGGTGTAATATCAGTCTGATCCGTATATCCTAATTCCAGCTGTATCAATCCAATCACACCATAATTCACAATAGCGATGAATTCACCTACAAGTCCTTCACCTATCATAGACTCACCTTTCATTTCCAAAGAACGTATACGGTTTGCCTTGATAAACAACTGATCTGTAACAGAAGGAATTCTTAAGATACGCCATGCAGCCCCATAATCATGGAGTTTTTTAACATATAACTCACGGCATATTGATATAGCTTGCTTAAATTCTTCTTCGGTGTGACTCATCTTTATCCTATTTAAAGTACAAAGTTAACAAATATCCTCCATATACAACCAAATGCGCACCGATTTACCAATCGATGCGCATTCTATTTTCAATGATTTTATTTTGAATATCGCAAAATTTGCCCCGGACGTAATTTTGTAGTTCTTGTAATACGGTTCAAACTACAAAGTTTTTCTATGGTTGTATGCCGTTTTTTAGCGATAATAGATAAGTTTTCGCCTGACTTAACCTTATGATAACTTACAGAAGAACCATTAGATCCAGCGTTTCCACCACTTGTTTTACTATTATTAGAAGCTATGTTTTGCTTATCTTTATACCAAACAAAATAATCTCCTGTCACATCCTGATTGGGAAAGTCGAACAACAAAACCGGGTCTATCGCCTGCCCTAAAAACAAAATCTCAAAATGCAGGTGAGAACCGGAAGAACGTCCCGTATTACCCCCCAATCCAATAGGTTGTCCAACTTCTACTACTTCATCTTCATCAACCAATTGTTTTGACAAGTGTCCGTAAATTGTCTCCAAGCCATTAGGATGGCGCAACACCACATAGTTACCATATCCACCCCTATCATACTTTACGATTCGAACTTTTCCGCTAAAAGCCGCTTTAATCGTATCACCGGTATAGACTTTTACATCCAATCCCCGATGCATACGCCTATAACTTCTCCGGTAACCATAATTAGATGTTATTAAACGAGAAGGGGTCGGCATACAGAAATTCCGCAAGTCTATTCGAAATGAATCCGGCACTTCAACCCCGGCATAACAACGTCTGAACTCATTATCCCACATTGGGTAAATATTGGCAAAAATCTGCTCTTGTTCCTGTTCTATAAGTTTTTGTAAAGCAACAGAGTCTACGGCTTTCATTTTTCTATCTATCGGAGCCTGACGAGCAATAAGATCTTGCCCAAAAGAAGTCTGAAAAGAACAAGCTCCTATAAATAATCCAATTAAGCCAGCTTTTATATGGTTAAAAGTCATTTTGTCTCTCGTGATATTTTTTAATAAACAAACATCGCAAAGATACTACAATTCTCTTTTCAATCCAAAAGGAATTAGCGTTTTTTTATCTTTATCTTATGTTTTTATGCTTACGAAATGGCACTCCAATTGATATTTTTTCGCCGCAACAACTTCAATTGCCTCCAAAGAAGCTGATTATTGGGGTCTTTTTCCAATGGGTCATTCTCAAGGACTTTTGCCGCTACAGTACGAGCCTGTTCTAAGATCAAACTATCTTTCGTAATATTGGCAATTTTCAGATCAAATGCGATTCCACTTTGCTGAGTCCCTTCCAAATCGCCGGGACCACGCAATTTCAGATCCTCCTCAGCTATCTCAAAACCATTACAGGTTTCAACCATAATTTGCATGCGCTTACGTGTCGTTTCACTCAATTTATAACCCGTCATCAAAATACAATAAGACTGATCGGCACCACGCCCAACCCTACCTCTCAGCTGATGTAATTGCGCCAAACCAAAACGTTCTGCGTTTTCGATTACCATCACCGAGGCATTAGGAACATTCACCCCCACCTCTATCACGGTTGTCGCAACCAGAATATGCATTTGCCCACTAGCGAACATTTGCATCACCTGTTCTTTTTCTGCCGGTTTCATTTTCCCATGCAACATGCCTACATGATACTGAGAAAACACCTTTTGTATTTTTTCATAACCGTCTTCCAAATTCTGGATATCCATTGATTCGCTTTCCTTAATAATAGGATAAACGATATAAACTTGCCTTCCGACTTGCAACTCCCGATGTATACCTTCATACACCTTTGTCACATTACTTTGATAACAATGCAACGTTTGAATAGGTTTTCTCCCTGGTGGTAATTCATCTATAATCGAAACATCCAAATCACCGTATAACGTCATAGCCAATGTCCGGGGAATAGGTGTTGCCGTCATTACTAATATATGAGGCGGATTCTCACTTTTCGCCCATAATTTAGCACGCTGTTCTACCCCAAACCGATGTTGTTCATCAATCACCACAAAACCCAACCGGGCAAAAATGACCCATTTCTCCAACAAAGCATGCGTACCTACGAGAATCTGAATCTCACCCTTTTCAACCTGTTCCAGTATTTCCTGTCTTTTTTTTCCTTTTATATTGCCTGTCAACAAGGCTATTTTTATACCGACTCCTTCCGCTTGTGCTTGCATGGTCTGATAATGTTGCTCCGCCAATATTTCAGTCGGTGCAATGATACACGACTGATAACCATTATCAACAGCAAGCAGCATCCCCATAAGCGAAACAATTGTCTTCCCACTTCCCACATCTCCTTGCAGCAAACGATTCATCTGCCGACCGCTCCCCATATCCCGACGCATCTCTTTGATAACACGTTTCTGCGCATTGGTCAGCTCAAATGGAAGACATTCATGATAAAATTGAAGAAAACATTCTCCAACAGAGGTAAACCGATATCCTTTATAACGTATATTGCGGTCTTTCACATACCGCAATATATTCAATTGAATATAAAACAACTCCTCAAACTTCAGCCGATGCAAGGCAGAGGGAATCTCTTCCGAACTATTCGGAAAATGAATCATTCTCAACGCATCCGACAACGGCAGCAGCCCATTCCCTTTTACCAGATAATCAGGCAGCGTTTCCTCTATCGGGTGTTTCAGTTGAGAAAAAACATTCTTGACTAATGCCCCTACCATTTTCGAAGTGACATGATGACGCTTTAATTTTTCAGGAATACGATAAATAGCCTGCAATCCCCTCTCTAAAGTTTTTTCCGTTCCATCCAGCAAATCCAATTCGGGATGTACAAATTGTAACACGCCATTAAAAGAACTTGGCGTTCCGAACAACAGATAATCGACCCGTGTCTTTAAACTCTTTTGCAAAGTCTTTATGCCTTGGAACCAAACTAGCTCAGCAGAGTTGTTTCCATCCGTAAACACTGCCTTCAACCGTCTTTTACGCCCTTCGCCATCCACCTCTACGCACACAATATGCCCTTTTAACTGCACATAAGGCATACCGGGAACAATCTCTGCCAACGTATAAATGCGACTGCGATCTATATATTTATAAGGAAAACAATACAACAAATCCCTTAAAGAACTAACACCTAATTCTTCATTAAAAAGGGCAGCCCTTGCCGGACCAACCCCTTTTAAATATTTTATATCCTGTGTCAGAACGTCGTACATTGCTCTGCAAGTATTACTTCAGCCAGCGCGCAATCCAACGGTCGTGTAATTTTAATATTTTCGACATTCCCCGGAAACAATGTCACTTCTTCCCCCATTGATTCCACAACCGAAGCATCATCCGTAAATTGTTCAGAAAAAGGTTGTTCATAAGCCCTCCTTAACTGTTTAAGATTGAAGAATTGAGGTGTTTGTACCAGTTGGTAGTCAGCCCGGTTCACACTCTGGCTACTACCATCATTGTTCAACTTTCTTACGCTATCCACCAGCGGAACAACCGGTACAGCCGCGCCCTTTTTCCGAGCCATCTCAAATCCGGTTCGAATAACGGATGACGAAACAAAAGGACGCACCCCATCGTGTACACACACCACATCCACCGTATCTGCTACACATTTCAGTCCATTTCGAACCGAAGCAAAACGAGAGTCTCCCCCATTTGCCAATTGATGAGATATTTGAAAATGGTACTTATCGCACAACTCCTTCCAATATCCCTGATGGCTCTGCGGAAGCACCACGATTAATTGCAGATCTGGTATTTCAGCACTAATCCGCTCCAATGTCCACATCAAAATAGGACGCCCATGCACGGAAAGAAATTGTTTAGGCACATCTCCTCCCATTCGTAATCCCCGGCCTCCGGCCACAACAATTGCACCGTTCATCCTTGTTTAGTCAAACAACATACCTTGTTTCAACATACATACGTCAGACTCTCCCTTCAACATCCGAACAATTGCGAAACTGAAATCAGCAGCTGCCGCAGGTCCTTTTCCTGTGACAATCATACCATCTTTCACAACCATATCCGCTGTATGGATTGCTCCGCCCAATTGCTTTTCAAATCCCGGATAACAAGTTGCCTTTTTCCCTTCAAGAATGCCCAATTCACCTAAAATAAACGGAGCGGCACATATGGCAGCCACAGGGCTTCCCTTTTCGCAATGATTCAATAACAAGGCACATAAATTCGAATGGTTACGTAAGTTCAATGCTCCAGGCATTCCCCCAGGCAATAGCAACATCTCACTCTCTTCCAAACAGGGTGCTTCGTCAAACGTAACATCTGCTTTTACACAAACACCATGCGCACCTACTACTTCCCGGCCTCCGGTCACAGAAACCATACAAACCTCGATACCGGCCCTTCTTAAAATATCGACAACGGTCAACGCTTCAATCTCCTCGAAGCCTTCAGCTAAAAATACATGTACCATATCTTCTCATTTTAAACATTGCAAATACTGCTGTATTGTGGCCTCCAAACCCATATAAAGCGCATCACATATCAATGCGTGACCAATACTTACTTCATCCAGACAAGGGATCATTTGGTGCATAAACGCCAAGTTTTCCAAACTCAAATCATGTCCTGCATTTACTCCCATACCCAACGCCTTAGCCTGTTCGGCTGCTACACGAAAAGGAGTTATAGCTTCTGCCCTATCTTCTACATATTTTGTAGCATACGGTTCGGTATACAACTCTATCCGGTCCGTTCCCACCTTTGCGGCATATTCAATCATACGTGCATCCGTAGACACAAAAAGGGATGTACGTATCCCCGCCTGTTTGAAAGTACAAACGATATCCGTTAAAAAGGACTCATTTTTCACCGTATCCCATCCCGAATTTGATGTAATCTGGTCTGGGGCATCAGGAACTAAAGTTACTTGATCTGGGCATACCTCCAGTACCAAGTCACAAAATGAACGACAAGGATAACCCTCTATATTAAACTCAGTTGCGAGCAACGGCTTCAAATCGCGCACATCCTGATAGCGGATATGCCTTTCATCCGGTCTTGGGTGAACCGTGATACCTTCAGCCCCAAACCTTTCACAATCTGCTGCCACTTTCAATACATCCGGATTATTTCCACCACGCGCATTCCGAATGGTCGCAACCTTATTTATGTTTACACTTAATTTTGTCATCTGTTTACTTTAGTCTTTTTAGTTGCGTATGCCTTACAAAAAAATCGTATTTTTGCACTACATCTCATAACTGCAAAAATACAAAAACTTCGTTTGTATGAGAAGTATAAACTCTAAAAAAAGCATTCATGACGAAACAAACTATGCGGTTCGCACTATTTGGAAACAATCATCAAACCCAAAAGTCCTGCTTCATTCCACAAATCATTGATTTGCTTCAGCAAAGAGGAGCTGACATTTTCATTGAATCTGATTTCTATCATTATATTCACGAGACCATGCAGATACAGATGGACTCCGCCCATGTTTTTGATGGTATTCATTTTGATGCAGATATAGCCATTAGTGTAGGAGGAGACGGCACATTCCTGAAAGCGGCCAGTTATGTTCGTGACAAGCAGATCCCCATTTTAGGAATTAACACAGGCAGACTGGGATTCATGGCAGATGCCTCTCCTTACGAGATTGACACAACCATTGACATACTCTACAAAAAAGAATATGTTACGGAAGAACGTAGTGTCATTCAAGTGTCCAAAGAAGGAGAAGCATTTCAAGAATATCCATTTGCACTCAACGAAGTAGCTATTTTGAAACGTGACAGATCGTCCATGATAAGCATAAACACTTACATTAACAACGACTACTTAACAACTTATCAAACAGATGGATTAATACTATGCACACCAACAGGTTCAACAGGTTATTCCCTCAGTTCCGGAGGACCTATTCTGGTACCATGTGCACGTAACTTTGTACTAACGGCTGTGGCTCCGCACAGCCTGAATGTACGGCCTATCGTACTATGCGATGACGTGGAAATAACCATGACCGTAGAAAGCAGAAGCCATAATTTTTTAGTGGCCATTGACGGACGAAACGAAACTTGTGAAGAAGGAGCACGCCTGACACTGCGTCGCGCCCCATACACCATTCAAATCATTAAAGGAAACAACAAACGCTTTTTCGACACACTGCGTAAAAAACTAATGTGGGGAGCGGACCAACGATCCTGATAATCTTAAAATGTGCTGAGGCAGACGTATACCGTTTTCAGCTGTTCTGATGTTTTCAAACGAACGCTATGCACCCTTCCCTGAGATACCAGCCATACGGCGTTTTAGCCAGCCTTCATTCATCTGTCCATCCGTTGCTTCACTCAAATGAGCACACACCACGGGAATGTTTTAACAAGATGCCCAGTCCGTCATAAAAAGATGCCCAATGCGTACATAACACAATAAAGTCTATGCATTCAAACAATAATAAGCAAAAAAACGCGTTTAATAGATTATATATAAAATAAGGAACTACATGATTGAATATATCAAAGGAGACCTAACAGAACTAACCCCGGCCATAGCCGTTATAGAGGCCGGTGGTGTTGGATATGGACTCAGTATTTCTTTGAACACCTATTCTGCCATTCAGGGAAAGCAACAAATCAAATTATATGTCTATGAAGTCATTCGGGAAGATGCTCATTTGTTGTTTGGCTTCGCCACCAAAACCGAACGTGAACTCTTTGTAGCCCTCATCACCGTATCGGGAGTAGGCGGCAATACTGCCCGTATGATTTTATCAGCTTTCACTCCTGCCGAATTAAGTGATATCATCGCATCCGGCAACGACAAATTACTGAAAAGCGTAAAAGGTATCGGTTTAAAAATGGCTCAGCGCATCATCATCGACCTGAAAGATAAAATACAGTTACAAGCCATTGGTACCGAAAGCAATGTATCACGCAATGCCATCAGCCAAGCCGTAAATACAACCATGGAGGAGGCTACTGCAGCCCTCACTATGCTGGGCTTTGCGCCTGCCCCCACCCAAAAAGTAGTCTCTACCATTCTGAAGGAACATCCGGAATACC
>CABSGW010000100.1 GCA_902477365.1 uncultured Prevotellaceae bacterium | reverse complement strand
GTTTCATTAAACAATAAATTAAGTAAAATTATTTTTTGAATCCGTGTTTTTCAAGCCAAGTAATGATGCTCGATTCGGCCGAAGGGACATTACGGGCGGAAACGGATGGTCCCTCGATCACTCGGCTCTCTTTCTCCAGTTCCTTTATGGTCTGTACACTCTGCGAGAAACGGCTGCCGCCATGGGTTACGAACGGGATGATCGTTTTGCCTTTTAAGTCGTATGCATCAAAAAATGAATAGACGACCATCGGCATGTCATACCACCAGTTCGGATAACCGACAAAAATCACATCGTAGTCTTTCATATTTTTGATGTGAGTCGTTATTTTGGGGCGTTCATTATTTTCAGCTTCTTTTTTTGCGTCATCGATAAGTGCTTTATGAGGAGAGGGGTAACGCTTTTCTGTTTTGATTGCAAACAAATCTCCTTCGGTTGCTTCAGAGATGATATGTGCGATAAACTCGGTATTTCCATAAAGTTTATTGTCTGCAATAACCCGACTGGCCCCCGACGAGGCATCTACACCGTCCGGTTCAGGCCAAGTAAAATAAGCGACCAAAACCTTACCTTTTATCTCAACTTTCTCTGGGGATGTTGTCATCGAAGATACTATTTTCTCGGTTTTTCTCGTGAAAGAAACGAATGACATGACGACTATTGCCATCACAATCATTATTGGAACTAAAAAAATCTTTTTCATCGTTGTTTCCTATTTGTTTTCTATAGAGCAAAAGTACAGAAAGACTACAAGTTACGACATAGATAAATTACGGTTTGACTTACCAATATTACAGATATATAGACGAATCCCTCGGCGTTATACGTCAAATGCTTCCATTATAAATAATCGGTCTGTTTACTTTTTCCGCATTATCAGTTTACCGATCTTCTTGTCGGGGGCTGTAGCGAGACTTCCACGAATAAATGTGTTTTCACAAACGGCAGCTACGGTAGTTATCGCGTCGGACTGTGTGGATTTAAAAAAGCGGATACTCTGGCACGTATTGCTGTAATACCCTTGAATTACAGGGCGGTTAGGACAAGGATGTACAGACATATTGCCGGGTATATCCTTTTTTGTAACTTTGTATGCAAATTCATTTTATACTTATATATTGACAGATTATGGCTTACCGCTTTTTAGTGCTTGACCTGGACGGAACTTTGCTGAACGCCCAAAAAGAATTGACATCAGTTACCCGCCAGGCCATTTTTCAGGCTAGGGAAGCAGGAGTTTGTATCGTATTGGCATCGGGGCGTCCTACTTATGGTGTTGCGCCCATAGCTGATGCATTGGAGATGGACCGGAAGGGGGGATATGTGCTGGCTTTCAACGGTGGAGTGGTGACCGACTGGCAGACTAAACAGAAGTTAGTGGCCAGCGAACTGTCTGCCGATATGGTGCCTTACTTGTACGAACGTGCCCAAAACAGCGGTTTTACGCTTATCACTTACAGAGACCGCTACATCATTACCGAGAACCCGAACGATACGTATGTGCAGTTTGAAGCCCGGTTGAACCGGATGGAGCTGTTGCAGGTGGAGAACCTGGAAGCTGCCGTGGGGACTGCCGTGCCCAAATGCCTGATTACCGGAGAGCCGGATCGGTTGGTGATGCTGGAGGCCGACCTGAAGGCCGCGTTGGCAGGGCGGGCCGAGGTGTATCGCTCCGAACCGTTTTTCCTTGAGATTATGCCGCTGGGCATCGACAAGGCCCGTTCGCTGGAGCGGTTGTTACAGCTGATTGGCGGAAAGCGCGAAGAGCTGGTGGCCTGCGGAGATGGCTTTAACGACCTCTCGATGATCAGGTATGCCGGACTGGGCGTAGCCATGGCCAATGCACAGCCGGCCGTGCGTGATGCGGCCGATTTTGTTACGCTGTCGAATGAAGAAGACGGGGTGGCTCATGTGGTGCGGAAGTTTATGCTTTGACATTGACTTTCTGCCTCATTGAATGAAGAATAAAAATAAAAACGGATGGAATTCTTTGGTAATTCCGTTTTTTATCTAATTTTGTGGAGCATAAGATAACCATCACTTAAAAACACCATTACATGAAAAAAAACATGAGGCGTTTGGTAGGTTTGGCGGGTTTATTGTTTTGTTCGTACCCTGCAGCCAACGCCATTGACAAACCGATTGTGATAGGAAACAGTCGAGTTACCTTTATTACAGACAATTTAGTACGTCTGGAGTATGCCAACGATGCTAAATTCCTGAATGATTCAACCCTTTTTGCCGTAGACCGCAGTGCGCGTGATGTGGATGTGAAGATGGAACGGAATGGCCGGAAATACATTTTTACCACCAAGGCTATGCGGTTGGAACTGGATGCGGACGGATGTCCCTTTGGGCAAAACAACGTAAAAGCCACCTGGCAACAGGGGGGCAAGCAAAGAGGATGGTGCATGACCGACGGACAGAGCCAGAACCTGTGGGGACCGGTTGTGACCCTTGATGCGATAGGGGCTCCCATTCCTCGGATGGAGGGATTGTTGAGCCGTAATGGCTGGTACTTGATAAACGATACCGGTAAGGATGTATATAAAAACGGTTGGTTGCAATACCGCGACCGTGACCACGTGCAGGATCTGTACCTGTTTGTGTATGGTACGGACTATAAGGCAGCCTTGCGTTCGCTGGCGGCCATCAGCGGGAAAGCACCCATGACCCGTAAATATGTACATGGTTCGTGGTACTGCCGTTGGTGGGCATATACAGCCGACGATTATCGCGAAATTGTACAGGGTTATAAGGATCACGACTTCCCGATGGACGTGTTGGTATTTGACATGGACTGGCATCGTAAGGATGGAAAGATCGGTACGGGACATGCGTTTACCCGCGGTTGGACGGGTTATAGCTGGAATCATGACCTAATTCCCGATCCGGCGGCCTTATTGAAGGAATTTAAGGATCAAAACATCTATGTAACCATCAACGACCACCCGCATGACGGTATTCGTCCGCACGAGGATATGTATGACGCCTTTATCAAAGATTTGGGCGTAGACACTACGAAGACCGGTGTTCCCTTTTTTGATGCCGGAGACCGTGACTATATGGAAGCTTTCTTCAAACATGCGCATGGCGAGAGCGAGAAAATGGGGGTAGCCTTCTGGTGGCAAGACTGGCAGCAGGATTATGCGTTCCCCATTGTGCGTGGTACGACAACGCAACACGTACCTTGGTTGAATGAACTGTATTACAACCATTCGCAAAAGAACAACCAGCGTGGAACCGGTTTTGCACGCTGGGGCGGATGGGGAGACCATCGCCATCCGATTCAGTTCTCGGGCGATGCGGTAGGTAACTGGGACATGCTCCGTTTTGAGGTGGATCTGACCACGTCGAGTGGTAATGCCGGTTGCTTCTTCTGGGCGCACGACATCGGTGGTTTTTACGGCGGATTGGATAAAGAACTTTATACACGTTGGACACAGTTCGGACTGCTGAACTCTTCGTTACGTATCCACTCCGTGGTGGGTGACAAAATGGACCGTCGTCCCTGGTTGTGGGGAGAACGGGAAGAGAAAGCCATGCGTACCATTTACCACCTCCGTTCACAGTTGATGCCTTACGTGTATAGCAGTGTACGGCAATGTTATACCGACATGCTTCCGCTTAACCGGGGACTATACATCGAACAACCCGAGGTGGAGGAATCTTATAAACATCCGGGAGAGTTTTTGTTTGGTGACCTGATTTTGGGTGCACCTGTCACCCAGGCCGGTAAAGGCGCGGATTTTGTGGTGGACCAGCGCGTGTATTTTCCGGCCGGTAATGACTGGTACAGCCTTTTTACAGGGAAAAAGTATGAAGGAGGAAGTACGCAAACCGTCAGTACACCATTGGAAGAGTCGCCTGTGTTTGTAAAGGGTGGTTGGCCGCTTCCTATGCAGCCTTATACGGAACGGATGGCCTCTACCCCGTTGACGACACTTATTGTACGTTGTTATCCGGGTACGGAGGGCAGTCGGAACACCTATCCGCTTTATGAGGATGACGGGTTGACAATGGACTACACCAAAGGGCGATTTGCCACAACAGATCTTACGTATCAGAAAACAGCCGGTAAGACAACGGTAACCATTGCACCGGTGAAAGGTGAATACGAGGGACAGCCCCGTAAACGTGCCTATCGCGTAGAGTTGCCGGGTGTGGCAGCCGGAACGAAAGTGAAGGTGAACGGCCGAAACGCTAAAGCTGTTTATGATAAAGCTTTAGACGGATTGGTGGTGAGCGTGAAGGCAACAGATATCCAAAAAGAGGTTGTAGTGACGGTGGGATAACGTTTTTGACCTGACAGAAACAAAAAAGATACTCAAAGAAAGTGTGTATTCTTTGAGTATCTTTTTGTTTCTATGCATATAGCTATTAAAAAATCATTAAAAGAAGAAGGAATGAAGATCAGGGCTTTTTTATACAGTTGTGGCTTGCTGGCGGCATTGCCACTTTGGGCATATGATCCCCCAACCATGGGATGGAGTTCGTGGAATACCTATCGAGTGAATATCAATGACGAGTTGATCTGTAAACAGGCCGATGCCATGAAAAGTACCGGACTGCAAGATGTCGGTTACCGGTACATCAATATTGATGACGGCTTTTTTGGCGGACGTGATGACGACGGAAGACTTATCACCCATCCAGACCGGTTTCCCAACGGTTTGAAAAAAGTGGTTGATTATATTCATTCATTGGGTTTCAAAGCCGGTATTTATTCGGATGCGGGAAGGAATACGTGTGGATCGTATTGGGACGGCGATAAAAAAGGAATAGGTGTTGGTATGTACGAACACGACCAGCAAGATGCGGATTTTTATTTTAAGGACATGGGCTTCGATTTTATCAAAGTAGATTTTTGCGGGGGAGATCCTGGGCAAAATTTTGATAAACTGGATCTGGACGAGCGTGAACGCTATACGGCAATCAGGGCTGCCATAGATGCAACCGGCCGCAAGGATGTGCGTATGAATGTTTGCCGTTGGGCTTTTCCGGGGAGTTGGGTCCATGATGTGGCTTCTTCATGGCGGATATCAGCCGACATAAATGCCAGTTGGGCATCGGTTGCCGGTATTATAAAGAAAAACTTGTATCTGTCAGCCTATGCGGGCGAAGGACGATATAACGATATGGACATGCTGGAGATAGGCCGGGGATTGCCGGTTAATGAAGAGCAGGCTCATTTCGGAATGTGGTGTATGATGAGTTCACCGTTGCTTATTGGTTGTGACATGACAAAAATTCCGGCAGCTTCACTGAAACTGGTTTCTAATCCGGAACTGATCGCTATTAACCAGGACAGCTTGGGACTGCAGGCACGTGTTATAAAGGTGGAAAAGAATATCTTATGGTTAGTTAAGGATGTGGAAGAATTGCAAGGGAATGTGCGTGTGTTGGCGCTTTATAATCCGACTACAGTAGGAACACGCATTACCCTGAGAGGTAGTGATGTTGGCTTGGGGGGAAAAGTCCTATTGCGTGATGTAATGGAGCGTAAGGATTTGGCAGAGCTGACTGAAAACAACGAGGATTACACCATACGCGTTCCGGGGCATGGCATCTGTGTTTTGAGGCTCGAAGGAGAAACGCGGATGGAGGAGACACGTTATGAGGCAGAGTGGGCTTGGTTGAACCAATATCAGGAAATATGGAATAGCGGTAACCAAATACGTTATACGGAAACGTCAGGTCTTTCGGCCGGTGCAAAAGTGGGATATTTGGGCAATGGTGCTGAAAATTGGATGGAGTGGCGCGATGTGTACAGTGCGCATGGAGGAAATTATGTGATGAATATCCATTTTATAAGTGGGGAAAACCGTGCTGTAACACTCACGGTGAATGGTGGAGAACCGCAAACACTGACAGGCTTGAACAGCGGGTCGTGGAGTGGTACGGCGCAGAAAGCTGTCAACATTCAGTTAAAACCCGGTTATAACACTATCCGTTTGGGAAATGCGGCAGCATGGGCCCCCGATATTGACTGTATGACGTTGATGCATATACCGACATCCGTAGATCCCGTAAAGGCAAAGGAGGGACGTGCGGCGTCCGTCAAAATTTATTATGACAACAAACCTGTAAGCATCTATGCAGACAGGGATAGGAAAGTGGTTCTTTGGGATGCCACCGGAAAACTACGGGGAACAAGGTTGTTCAAGAAAGGATATAATACCGTAGATAGGTTGGAAAAGGGGATTTACTTGCTGACCTTTGAATAAAATAGCAGATAGAAAAAGAAAAAGGCCCTAAAAGTTGGTCTTTTTCTTTTTTTTATTTACTTTTGCTCGCAAATAGAATATGAAAAGGCAATGACCAACCCTACTACTTCCATTCTGCGACTGTTGTGCCTGGAGCTAATTAATACCAATTAGTGGAAGTGAGTTGTATGCCCAAAACTGAGCTATATTAAAACAAAACCTCATAGAAGAGCCTTTCTCACTTCCACGTGTGAAAGGCTTTTTTGTTGTACGAAATTATTAAACACATAAATAAAAAGAAAGATGAGCGACAGATTATTCATTTTCGACACCACGCTTCGGGACGGTGAACAAGTGCCCGGCTGCCAGTTAAACACGGTTGAAAAAATTCAAGTAGCCAAACAACTGGAAGGGCTGGGTGTTGACGTCATCGAAGCCGGATTTCCTATTTCCAGTCCGGGTGACTTCAACTCGGTTATCGAGATATCCAAGGCGGTAACATGGCCGACGATCTGTGCATTGACACGTGCTGTAGAAAAAGATATAGACTGTGCCGCCGAGGCCCTGAAGTTTGCCAAGCATAAGCGTATTCATACCGGTATAGGGACAAGCGACAGTCATATCAAATATAAATTTAACTCAACCCGGGAGGAAATCATTGAACGTGCCGTTGCTGCCGTAAAGTATGCGAAACGCTATGTGGAAGATGTAGAGTTTTATGCGGAAGATGCGGGACGTACCGAAAACGAATATCTGGCCCGTGTGGTGGAGGCTGTGATAAAAGCCGGTGCAACGGTGGTGAACATACCCGATACGACCGGATATTGTCTGCCGGACGAGTACGGGGCGAAAATCAAGTATTTGATGGAGCACGTGGACGGTGTGCATAACGCGATTCTTTCAACCCATTGCCATAACGACTTGGGTATGGCAACGGCGAATACCATCAGTGGCGTGCTGAACGGAGCCAGACAGGTAGAGGTGACGATTAACGGAATAGGCGAACGTGCCGGTAATACGTCGTTGGAAGAAGTGGCAATGATCATTAAATGTCATTCGAACATTGACATCGAGACCAATATCAATACACAGAAAATCTATCCGATCAGCCGGACGGTGTCGAGCTTGATGAATATGCCGGTACAACCCAACAAGGCGATTGTGGGAAGAAATGCTTTTGCGCACTCGTCGGGCATTCATCAGGACGGTGTGTTGAAGAATGTACAGACCTACGAAATCATCGATCCGAAAGATGTGGGTATTGACGATAACGCCATCGTGTTGACAGCACGTAGCGGACGTGCGGCTTTGAAGCACCGCTTGGCAGTGAACGGTGTTGAGATAGACGGTGAGAAACTGGATAAAGTGTACCAGGAATTCCTGAAGCTGGCAGACAAGAAGAAAGAGGTGAATGATGATGACATTCTGTTGCTTGCCGGAGCTGACCGGGCTGAGAATAACCATATTAAATTGGACTACCTGCAAGTGACCAGCGGACACGGAGTGCGTCCGGTTGCCAGCATTGGCATAGATATTGCTGGTGAGAAGTTTGAAGCTGCTGCCAGCGGGAATGGTCCGGTTGATGCTGCGATAAGAGGGCTGAAACAGATTATCAAGCGCGAAATGACCTTGAAGGAGTTTACGATACAGGCCATCAGCAAGGGATCGGACGATATGGGAAAAGTACACATGCAGGTGGAGTATGACAACAACATATACTATGGCTTCGGAGCCAACACCGATATTATTACGGCCAGTGTAGAGGCATATATTGACTGTATCAACAAGTTCCGTTCGTGAAAGAGAAGTTTCCATGGTGGTTGTGGCTGGGTGGCGTCCTCTCGTTTTGGCCCGTCTTGTTCTCGCCCATCTTCCTGTTTGGCAATCCGTTCGGATTTGATCTTGAAGCGGGTGCGTTATGGCGGTTGCTACAGATTGTGGTCAGCAACTTGCCTTGGATAGTCCCGATGGGGACTGTATTGATGAGTTTCGATTTATATCGAAGAGGATGGTATGCGCGTGCAGCCTGGCTTATCGGGCTGACGGTTTTGGGCGAGAGCCTGCTTGCTTATCATCTGGTATATTCTTAAACAAACATTCTAACAATTAGCACAATGGCAAATACATTATTTGATAAAATATGGGACAAACACGTTGTCCAGATTGTGGAAGACGGCCCGACACAACTTTATATAGACCGTCTTTATTGCCACGAAGTGACCAGTCCGCAGGCCTTTGCCGGAATGCGGGCACGTGGCTTGAAATGTTTCCGTCCCGATCATATTTATTGTATGCCCGACCATAATACGCCGACGCACGATCAGGACAAACCGATTGAAGATCCCGTCTCGAAACATCAGGTAGACACCTTGGCGCAAAATGCAAAAGATTTCGGGTTGGTACACTTCGGCATGATGGATCGTAATAACGGTATCATTCATGTGGTGGGGCCTGAACAAGGGCTTTCTCTGCCGGGTATGACGATTGTGTGTGGCGATTCGCACACATCAACGCATGGCGCGATGGGTGCGGTTGCATTTGGTATCGGGACATCGGAAGTGGAAATGGTTATGGCTTCGCAGTGTATTTTGCAAGCAAAACCCAAGTCTATGCGTATCACGGTAAATGGTAAGTTGGGTAAGGGGGTGACAGCAAAAGATATTGCTCTGTACATCATGAGTAAGATTACGACCAGCGGTGCAACCGGTTATTTTGTAGAATATGCCGGTGATACCATTCAGGGATTGACTATGGA
>CABSGW010000099.1 GCA_902477365.1 uncultured Prevotellaceae bacterium | reverse complement strand
AATTTAGCTTGACTCATCTCTCCTTTCTGATAGTGTAAACCACGTAACACTCCATAAGAAGATTTAGATTCGTTATCTTGTACAAACACTATCTTACCAATATGTTTGTCAAAATCGATCTGATTATAAGTCTCTGTGAAATAACCTCGTTCATCATAGAATACTGTTGGTTCTAATATCCACACACCGTCTATCGAGGTCTTTATATAATTCATATATTTTCAGTAATTAGTCTGCGCAAAGTTAATAAAAAAGGCTGACAATCATTATAAGGTATTTGCTATTTTTATCAAAGGAGCTTGTCAACCTCTTCATACAGTATTTTCACCAGCTTAGATACAGCGTAATGGTCTCGTTCTTCAGCATCTATCATAAAAAAATCCTCATTCATATCAGCATCAGTAATTCCATCCCACTTCAATAAATAGAAATTAGTCCACAATACTTGATGGGAAAGGATATGTTTTTTGTTCTTTTGTAGTGGTACAAATCGTTGCACATTAAGCGATACTGGTTTTTTAAACAAGTGCGCTTCGATGGATGCCAATATATGCTGGTCTGATTCAGAAGTCTGGGTCTCTATCAATACAGGTTCATACAACCCTTGCCAAATGTCCCCCTTCTTGCGTCTATGAAGAATTAATCGATCATTGTAAAGCAAATAGATATAGTTCAAATAACGATTCGATACTTTTGTTTTGTGTGTTTTGATTGGATACAAGGATACATTTCCCTGTTCTAGTGCCCGACAACTCCAGCGTAAAGGGCAAACCCCACAATTAGGTTGTACCGGTACACATTGTATCGCCCCAAAATCCATAACAGCCTGATTGTAGACGGCCGGATTATCCTTATCTAATAGCGACGTAGCCAACTCTGCATAAAAGCGTTTACCTTGGCTGGTATCAATTGGAACATCCGTTGCAAAATAGCGTGACAGTACTCTGTAAACATTACCATCAACAACTGCATGTGGCAATCCGAAAGCAAAAGAAGCTATTGCAGCTGCTGTATAATCCCCGACTCCTTTCAAGTTGCGAATCTCCTCATAGATAACAGGAAAACCTCCCATATTTATGATCTGCTTGGCTGCATGGTGGATATTGCGTGCTCGCGAATAGTAGCCAAGTCCTTGCCACATTCTTAATACGTCATCCTCATCGGCCGCAGCCAGTTTTTCCACATTAGGAAAATAATCTATGAAACGTATATAATAATCATACCCCTGTGCAACACGTGTCTGTTGTAAAATAATCTCTGAAATCCATATTTTATAAGGGTCTGTTGTTTGGCGCCATGGTAAATCTCTCTTATTTTCACTATACCACGACTCTATAATCTGACTAAACGGTTCCATTATCATTCCTTTAATATAAAGGTGCAAACTTAAGAACAATCCGTTAAAAGAAAAAGAAACACCCTCGAAAAAGCATAAAAAAGAAACAAATAAATTTTCTCAAATCGCCTAAAAGCTATATCTTTGCACTCAAAATTTTGGAAATCAAACAAAAGTATAACAACAAAACAAGTGTAACAATGACTAAAGCAGATATCGTGAATGAGATTTCAAAAAAGACGGGTATTGATAAAGCTACCGTTTTAGCCACAGTTGAGGCTTTTATGGAGTCCGTTAAGGAATCTTTAAGCAACGATGAGAATGTATACCTGCGTGGATTTGGTAGTTTTATATTGAAAAGAAGAGCGGAGAAAACTGCACGCAATATCTCTAAAAATACAACTATCATCATTCCGGCTCATGATATTCCGGCTTTCAAGCCCGCAAAGACATTCAACTTGTCGGTTAAAAAGTAAGTTCAAACAAACTAATAAATCATTAATAACTAAAATTTGAAGCTATGCCAAGCGGAAAGAAGAAAAAAAGACACAAGATGTCTACGCACAAGCGTAAGAAAAGATTAAGAAAAAACAGACATAAGAGTAAGTAACAGCTCGCTGTTTGTGATATATTGAGAACAAACTTGATTATAGCAATAAGCTTACTCGAGTTTGTTCTTAATTTAAAAACGAGTTCAATAAATCATTATGGTAAGTGAAGTAGTTGTTGATGTACAGCCGAAAGAGGTATCTATCGCCCTTCTTGAAGACAAACGTTTAGTTGAATTTCAAAGAGAAGGCCGTGCTGAATCTTTTTCTGTTGGCAACATTTACATAGCCAAGGTAAAGAAACTAATGCCAGGTTTGAATGCCTGCTTCGTAGACGTTGGATATGAACGGGATGCTTTCTTACATTATTTAGATTTAGGACCTCAATTTCGCTCTTTCGAAAAATATTTAAAACAAGTAGGAAGCGACAGAAAAAGACTGTACCCAATTGCGAAAGCAACAAACATGCCGGAACTGGAAAAAGACGGCAGTGTACAAAATACGCTTCAAACAGGACAAGAGGTACTTGTACAAATCGTAAAAGAACCCATTTCGACAAAAGGCCCCAGACTAACATGTGAGTTGTCTTTTGCCGGACGTTATTTAGTCCTTCTCCCATTTAACGACAAGGTATCTGTTTCTTCAAAGATAAAATCTGAAGCAGAACGTGCACGTTTAAAACAGCTTATTCAAAGTATAAAGCCCAAGAATTTTGGTGTGATTGTACGTACTGTAGCTGAAGGCAAGCGCGTTGCAGAACTGGATTCCGAATTAAAAGTTCTTCTAAAACGCTGGGAAGAAGCTATTACAAAAGTACAAAAGGCAACTAACCTGCCTATGCTCGCTTACGAAGAAACCAGTCGTACGGTTGCCCTACTTCGTGATCTGTTTAATCCATCTTATGAAAACATATACGTCAATGACGAAAATGTTTATCATGAGGTAAAGGATTACATTAGCATTATTGCTCCAGAACGCCACCATATTGTAAAGTTATATCAAGGGGGAGTTCCTATCTTTGATAATTTTTCTATTACCAAACAAATAAAGGCGTCATTTGGAAAAACAGTTACCTATAAACATGGTGCATATCTTATTATAGAACATACAGAAGCGCTCCATGTTGTAGATGTAAACAGTGGAAATCGTTCCAAATCATCTGATGGGCAAGAAGCAAATGCGCTGGATGTAAATTTAGGTGCAGCTGACGAATTGGCTCGTCAATTACGTCTTCGGGATATGGGAGGGATTATTGTTGTTGATTTCATAGATATGAGTCAAGCGGAAAATAGACAAAAACTCTATGAACGGATGTGTCAAAACATGCAACAAGATCGTGCACGCCACAATATCCTACCATTGAGTAAGTTCGGGCTAATGCAAATTACCAGACAACGTGTTCGTCCGGCAATGGACGTAACTGTTGACGAAACATGTCCTACATGCGAGGGTACAGGAAAAATAAAATCAAGTATTTTATTTACCGACTTATTAGAAAGCAAAATTGAGACCTTAGTACATACATTTAATGTAAAAAAATTCCGACTTCATGTCCATCCTTATGTTGCAGCTTACATTAATCAAGGGATTATTTCCCTTAAAAACAAGTGGCAAATTAAGTTTGGATTAGGTATCAAAGTCATACCAAATCAGAAGTTAGCTTTTCTGCAATACCAGTTTTTTGACTCCAAGGGAGCCGAGATTGATATGATTGAAGAAAAAGAAATGAAATAATCAAAATGTCGTGAGAGTTTACTGTTTCTCACGACATTTTTTCAAATACTCGTCAACACTTTTCGAAAAGTCTCATAAGATACGTCCAAATAGTTCAACTCATAAGGACGTATATTCAATGAAAAGGTACCCGGTACATGTAAGTCAAAATAGCAATTCGCAATACTGGCCAAATTAAAAGACAATGCATCTCCTCTCTTTTTGAGAAGTATACAATATTTTCTCAACAGATCTTTATCGCAATCTATCTGCTTCATCATACAAAACAAAACAAAATTAGCCGGTATTGTACTGCAACGAATCAGGTAAGCAAGCTTCTCCGTGACATTAAGATGAAAGTCTGCCAGAAATAATTCTATTTCTTCCGGTGATTTTAATTCCGGAAGTAATAAATTAATAAATTTGGTCTGATCTATTGTCCGCTGCTCATCCACAACATCCCGAATGAACAACGTCATATGTTCATCGGCTAATCTTAATGTCCCCAAGCGATAACGTTTACACGCAGTTTTTGTTAGTGTCACCAAGAAAGCCTTGGGAGCAAAGTTTACAAGACAACGAAACAATTTCCAAAATACAATAGCATCCCACTGCAACAGCAATGTTTCTCCTAACAGGTATCCAGCCGTCCTGAAGTCTGCATTCGACAATCCCTTTAAATAAGCAATCAACTCATTTTCTTCACCTTGTAAGAGCAA
Organism: uncultured Prevotellaceae bacterium; assembly: GCA_902477365.1. Lineage (GTDB taxonomy): Bacteria > Bacteroidota > Bacteroidia > Bacteroidales > Bacteroidaceae > Alloprevotella. Next base: position 4,847 of record CABSGW010000099.1, on the reverse strand, counting down.
CGATTTTAGTCGTTGCTCTATAATTGCATTTTGGTGTCGCTCATTGATCATTTCTCAACTCTAACAAGACAACATTTTCAACATGATGCGTATGTGGAAACATGTCAACCGGTTGCACAGCTTTCACCGCGTATTGTTTATCAAACAGAGCCAAGTCGCGAGCCTGCGTAGATGGATTACAACTGACATATACAATTCGTTTTGGATTTGCATATAAAATGGTATCAATCACATCACCGTGCATTCCGGCACGCGGCGGGTCTGTAATAATTACATCCGGTTTACCATACGAAGCTATGAAATCTTTATTTAAGATATCCTTCATATCTCCGGCAAAGAAGTCTGTATTGCTCAGCCCATTCAATTGCGCATTTATTTTTGCATCTTCAATGGCCTCCGGTACATATTCTATACCTATCACGTGCTTGGCCGATCTAGCTATAAAGTTTGCGATTGTTCCTGTACCGGTATATAAGTCATACACTAATTCATTACCGGTTAAACAGGCAAATTCTCTTGCCACCTTATATAAATTATACGCTTGTTCCGTATTGGTCTGATAAAAACTTTTAGGGCCAACCTTGAACTTTAGACCCTCCATTTCTTCGTAGATGTAATCCTTCCCTTTGTAAGTAATCACCTCTAAATCTCCAAACGTGTCATTACACTTACAGTTATTGACATAGAGCAAAGATGTTATCTCCGGAAATTCCTTTGCCAAGAATTCCATCAAATCCATCGCTTGTTTTTGTTCATGGTCATCCACATAACGGAATTGCATTAACAACATCAACTCGTCTGTATTTGAGTTGCGAATCATCATATTGCGCAAAACTCCCTCTTGTTGTCGTAAATCAAAGAAACGCAATCCATGCTCAATAGCATATGAACGGACGGTATTACGCAAACGGTTACAGATATCATCCATTAAATGACACTTTTGAATATCCAATATTTTGTCAAAAGCTCCGGGGATATGGAATCCAACAGCATTCATCTGGTCGTAAACAACCCCTTCCGCAACTTCCTCCGTTGTCAACCACTTTTTATTACTAAAGCCGAATTCCAACTTATTACGGTATTCGCGCGTCTTCGTGCTGCCGATAATCGGTTTTACTTCCGGCAACTCAACCTTGCCAATACGCGTTAGGTTATCTACAACCTGTTTCTGCTTGTATCTGATCTGCTCTTCATAGGGGAGGCATTGCCATTTACATCCGCCGCATATGCCAAAGTGCTCACAAAACGGAACAGCACGGTTGGGGGAATATTCATGGAACTTCACAGCAACAGCCTCACAATAATGGTTCTTTTTACGTTTAACCTGCAAATCCACCACATCGCCAGGAACAACATAAGGTACAAAAATAACCATATCGTTGACTTTTGCAATGGCTTTACCCTCTGCTGCAACATCCACTATAGTAACCTTCTCAAGAAGGGGTAATTGTTTTTTTCGACTCATTGTTTGTTTTATTTAAACACAAAGTTACGCAATAATCTTACCGCCGCCAAAATAAAGCAGACCTTCATTCAAACTAATCCTTTTATTTCAACACTTTGAAACGTGCAAATTTCAATAACAGTTGTTTACGCCCTGAATGTTGAAACTGCACCGTTGCCTTACAGTTGTCTCCTGTTCCCTCAAGAACCAACACCTCTCCTACCCCAAAACGCTCGTGTTCTATCAAGTTACCAATATGCAAAGCCTCTGTTCCAACTTGTTTCATTACGCTATCGGCAGAACTCGATGTAGGCTCCTTTGAAGAGATTATCGACGATCTTGTTTTCAATCCTGTAATCCGGGTTAATGGAAGATCATTTGATTTGTATGTCTCTGCAATGCGTTGAACGTTTCGCGCCTCTTTTTTATGCCCTATTTCATTCAAGAAAGGACTTGGACTACAGAACTCCATTTTCCCATATCGGAATCGGCTTTGTGAACAACTTAAGAAACAATAGGATTTAGCACGTGTAATCGCTACATAAAACAGACGTCGCTCTTCCTCCATCTCCCGACGGGATGTATGGGCGCATTCATTCGGAAAAGTACCGTCCTCTACTCCTACAACAAACACTACTGGGAACTCCAATCCTTTGGCTGAATGTATGGTCATCAAGGTTATTTTTTCTTCATCTGTATCATCTGTGTCCATATCGCTTAACAATGAGACCTGTGACAGATAATCTCCCATTGAAACAAAGACATCTCCTTCTTCCTCGTAACGGCCTTCCACATAAACATGCAGCGCATTCGTCAGCTCCATGATGTTATCTTGCCTACTTAAGTTTTCAAGAGAATTGTCCTGTCTTATTTCGTTCATGATGCCGCTTTCCCTAATAATATTTTGTCCCAATTCAAACGCATTCTCATGTTCTGCCGCCTTCATGAATCCTTCTATCATCTCACGAAAACGCACCAATTTGGCTTGTGTACCTTTCTGTATCCCTAAATGGTCAGTTTTCACAAGTACTTCCCAAAGACTACTTCCGGTAGATGCAGCTTCTGCCATTATTTTTTTCATAGTCGTATCGCCAATCCCACGAGCAGGATAATTGATCACTCTTTTAAGGGCCTCCTCATCATGTGGATTAACCGCCAACCTAAAATAGGCGATCACATCCTTAATTTCCTTACGTTGGTAGAACGAAAGTCCTCCATATATACGATAAGGCATCAATCGTTTACGAAGTGTTTCTTCGAATACGCGGCTTTGGGCATTTGTGCGATACAGGATAGCAAAATCACTGTATGCTAAATCCTTATTGCTATGTAATTCACTTATCTTATTACAGATAATATCAGCCTCTTCCAAGTCACTATAGGCGCGATAAATATGGATGGGATCACCTTTCTCATTTTCGCTGTAAACGCTTTTTTGAATTTGTTCCGTATTATGTGCTATCACATGGTTCGCTGCTTCTACGATTGCTTGGGTTGAACGATAATTTTGTTCCAACTTGAATAGCTTAGCCCCCTCATACTGCTCTGTAAAGCGTAATATATTATTGATATCCGCACCACGAAAACCATAAATACTTTGTGCATCGTCCCCTACCACACAAATCCGTTTTTTCGCTTTGGTCAGTAACCAGATAATGGCATGCTGTGCATAGTTCGTATCCTGATACTCGTCGACCAACACAAATTGAAAACGGTCCGCATAACGTTGGCAAAGCTCCGGATGAGCAGTAAACAACAAATATGTATACAACAGCAGATCGTCAAAATCCATTGCGTTTGCTTTGCGGCAACGCTCCACATAACGCGCATAGATTTTACCCGTCATCGCTATGTTATTCATGGCGTCATACTTCAACAACTGCGAATCCTTTTCATAATTACTGGCAGTCATCAAACGATTCTTTGCATTCGAAATCCGATTACCTATCAGTGCCGGTTTATATACTTTCTCGTCCAAAGCCATCTCTTTGATGATTGCTTTTATCAGACTTCTTGAATCGCTCTGATCGTACACCGTAAAGCGAGCGTCATATCCTATATAATTACATTCTGTACGAAGTATTCGGGAAAAGATGGAATGGAATGTGCCCATCCATAGCCGCGAAGCAGTCTGCCATCCAACGATTGCAGCAATACGCTCCTTCATCTCTTTCGCGGCCTTGTTGGTAAAAGTGAGTGCTAAAATATCCCAAGGTGCCAACCCTTGTTCTATCAAGTAGGCTATCTTACATGTAAGAACACGCGTTTTTCCCGAACCTGCACCAGCTATAACCAACGAAGGACCTTCGTTGTACAAAACAGCTTCACGCTGGCTCTCATTCAATTCTTCAATATAGTTTGCTGCCATAGAAGGACCTTTTCAATTGTAACAAGGATACAAAGATAAGCATAAATGCCCGTTGGTAAAATCCACAATAAAACAAAAAAAGGATTTGTGTAAAGCTATTCCCGTTTTAATTCCTTATATTTGCAACATAAACAAAGGGGTGCCAACACAAACTTGGTTGCGCTGAGATTATACCCTGTGAACCTGCAACGGATAATGCCGACGAAGGAATTGTTATATAAAAGTACTTTTTCCATTCGTATTTGTCAACGGAACACCTCTTTTTTGTTTTATAAAATACCAAAAACGTTGATATGATACCTATTCAGTTTATCACACATCAGACAGAACGTTACACATACGAGGAGTCTGCCCAAATGGCTTTAGCCGGCGGATGCAAATGGATACAACTACGCATCAAAGGTCAAAGCGATGAGTTGGTAATGCCGATAGCCACACGCATACAGATTGCCTGTAAGGAGGCCGGAGCTACGTTTATTATAGACGATCGTGTTGAATTAGCCCAACAAATCAATGCTGACGGTGTACATCTGGGAAAAGACGACATGCCTATTGCCGAAGCCAGAAAACGTTTAGGAGAGGGATTCATTATCGGTGGAACAGCCAACACATTCGACGACATCCTTAGTTGTTACCGGCAGGGTGCTGATTATATAGGATGTGGTCCTTACCGCTTTACCACAACCAAAGAAAATTTAGCACCGGTCATAGGCCTTTCAGGCTATGCAGACTATATGCAACAGTTACAAGCTAAAAATATCCATATTCCGGTTTGCGCCATTGGAGGAATCACACGTGACGATATTCCATCCATACTGCAAACAGGAGTACACGGTATAGCACTAAGTGGTGCGGTACTTCAGGCTGTCGATCCCATTGCCGAGATGAACACATTATTGAATATTGATCTTTAACATACAGTCCATGCAAGAACACATTGAAATCAAGTATCCCGGATCAGAAAAAGTCTATTTACAAGGAACTCTTTATCCGGAAATCCAAGTCGGAATGCGTCAGATAACGCTTACCCCAACC
>CABSGW010000098.1 GCA_902477365.1 uncultured Prevotellaceae bacterium | reverse complement strand
TCTAGCGTCCAACTCAATGTACTTCCCGTGCGACGAACAGGTCAAGAAAACGGTCGCGCCTCATCGGCAGCGGCATTGGGGCTTAAAGCCCGTGTCTGCCTCTATGCAGCTAGTCCATTATTTAATGGAAGTGATTTCGCTCCTACTGATACCAAAGAATTAGTAGGCTATCCCTCTTATGATAAAGAACGTTGGAAAACGGCAATGGATGCTGCCCGCGCAGTAATCAACCTAGGAACCTATAATCTCTTTATTAGAAGTAAAGATTTGAACGGCAAAGCCGAACCAGGTTTCGGATTCTACGTCGTATTCCAAGCCGGTGATACACGAAATGCCAATTTAACCGATGATGATGGTAAAAACAATAACGGAGCCTTTGCCGGCAATATCCTCGACCGTAAGTATCAACGTGAGTCCGGACATGAAGCTGCTTACTATCCACCTAGTGGCAGTCACTCCGGAACACGCCACGGCGGGGATATATACAAAGAATTGGCAGATGCCTTCCCTATGATTGACGGTAAACCCATTGACAACAGCCAATACACATTCGATCCTCTGAATCCCGCTCAAAATCGTGATCCACGTTTCAACAACACCGTGATTTATGATGGTGCTTTGGTCCCTGCCGACGATACTTACAGTGCTACCACAGTTGTTAACACATGGATTGGCGTAGGGCAGACAAGCGATGCCGTATACCAAGGCACTGCCACCGGTTTCTATGTACGCAAGGGATGTGATCGCTTATGTAAAGGTAGTACATGGAACCCAAGCCGTCACAACGATCCACTGATACGTTACGCCGACATTTTACTGATGTATGCTGAAGCAGCCAATGAATATCATGGTCCCGATTTCGAAGAAACACTAGGCGGACAACAACTTGGTTGCTATCCTATATTAAAACTCATTCGCAAGCGTGCCGGCATCGAGCCCGGTGCAGATGGTATGTATGGACTTAAAAAGAATATGACACAAAAACAGATGCGCCAAGCCATTCAGGAAGAACGCCGCCTTGAATTTGCTTTTGAAGGACATCGCTTCTTTGATGTACGCCGCTGGATGATTGCTCCACAAACCGAAAGCAAAACCATGCATGGCATTGAAATCACTCGCGCCACTGACGGAACAAAGACTTGGAAAGAATTTGATGTACGCACGCATGTATGGCGTCCGGCTATGTACTTCTTCCCAATTCCTTACAATGAAACGGTGAAATCGAAAGATTTGTTACAGAATCCCTATTACAACTAATAAAATACCCAAAATATGAAACATAGCATACATTTGGCGGCAATAGCCTTACTGACTACTCTGCTTGTGACATCGTGTGATACGTTCTCTGCTCCTGCTGATCCTGACAAAAACACGGAGCAGGTCAAAGACATATCAGGCACGTGGCAACTCACCACAGTGAGCCGCAACAGTAATGATATTACCGAAACCATGGACTTCAGCCAGTTCCAAATTGACCTGAAGAAAGATGGTAAGTACACAATTGAAAACTATCTGCCTTTTGTGGTACGCCACAATGGCACGTGGAAAGTTGACGATATCTATTATCCTTTTCGCCTCTATTTCACAGAGGATGGAACCACGGAGCAGGCCAGTACCGATATCCTATTCCCCATTACCAATGGCGAACGTAACATCGTGATTACTCATAGCCCCGGGTGTGGTTCGAATACCTACACCTATGTATTCAAGAAAATATCAGAAAACTAAAAATCATAACGCTTTATGAAAAAGAAATTAATCAGCTTGCTTCAACGCAAACGGCACATCGTAGCGTTATCAACCATACTTATGACTTTCATCGTTATGAGTTGCCTCTTTATCGATTCTGTCGATATAACCCAAATGATAGATGGAAAAGCCGTAAACTATGCAAAGGCCGGAACGACTGCTACTTTCAAAATGCATGGACACATTAAGGTTCAAGGAGACCCACGCAATGACAAACGACTTGTTTTCGGTTTTTTGGCTCCTAAGAGTTGGAATCTGGCACAAAATGCCAGGGTTTCGTACACAGAAGATACATTTGATCCGAATATAGGTGAGCAAAACATGACGCTTATCCCATTGACCGAACAACCTAGCAACAAACCAGGATTGTCGTGGTCGGCTGCTCTCATGCAGGAATACGGTGTCGGTACCAATATTCTGGAAGATATGGAATGGGCAGCCTATTGGACAAGACCCTATAACGGTGTCGCAGATGAAATTCATTTTACAATCTATGTCCGTGTACCGGTAGGAAACAAAAATCTGCGTTTCAAACCATCATTCTTTATTAACAGTACTGACGATAACTTCAGTACAAGTGCAGATGCAAAGAAATGTGAGGAAGCCGGATGTTTTGAGGTAGTAGAAGGTGAAGGACTTGTCACTGACTTCTGTAGCGAACACTTCAACAAAACCACTCCATTAACAGCATTGCAAAACGACTTTGTAACCTTTAGCTTCATTGGAGGCATGGACGACGAAAATGCACTTGTCAAGGCCGATAAGATCTATTTTGAAGGAACGGCGGTAGCTAGCGACGGACACCGTTATACCGTAAATGAAAAGAGTGACAAGACCCTGATGAAACAAGAGAATCAGTATACAAAAACATACAATATCACATTCTGGCCGGAAGGGTTCTTCAATGTACCTGAAGGAACAGAGCTTGTAAGTATTGAATATGCCTTCACTAATGCCGATGGATCTATCTCCATTACACAGTCTGATGATGACTTCGTAATGTTAAATATACCTCTTCCTCCGCAGAAGGAACCATTCATATATACGTTCTATTGCGAGTGATAACCTTATATTCTACTGATAATGAAACAGAATATGTATAAAATGATAACGACGGGACTACTATGTATAGCTGCCGTCGCACTAAAGGCACAAGATGCACCGATAGACAGTGTGGATCACACTAAAAGTAATACCCTAGGAGCATCTTCGACGGTTTATACCAACGACTTGATAAAATATCAGTCAGCCACCATCCTTACCGGATTGCAAGGACGATTGAAAGGTCTTAATGTATCACCTTTCCGTGGCATGCAACTGTTACGGACTGATGCCAATACTAAATCCGATATAGTGGGAGCTATTCCTAATGTAGGTGGAGGTATCTACGGAGATAATTCGGAGTTTCTCATTTCAGCACGCGGACAATCGCCTGTAGCTATTGTCGACGGTGTGGAACGTGACCTGTATTCCATAGATCCCGAAGCCATTGAATCGGTTACCATTCAAAAAGATGCCCTTTCCAATATGTTTTTAGGAATGCGCAGTTCACGTGGTGCATTGATTATTACTACCAAAAATCCTGATGCAAAAGGTGGTTTCCATCTCTCACTCACCGGAAAGTTTGGTATATCCAGTGCATTGAAATCCGGTCCAAATCCACTTTCGGCTTATCAATATGCTTATTTGCTCAACGAAGCATTGCTCAATGATGGCAAGTCACCACTCTATACGTATGATGATTTTGAAGCCTATCGCAATGGAACTTCCCCTTATCTGCATCCCGACGTAAATTGGAAAGATGCTATTATGAATAATTCCACTACATCACAAGCCTATAACCTGAATGTAACAGGTGGCGGACGGGTAGCTCAATACTTTGTCAGTTTGGGATATTACAGCGAAAACGGATTGTTCAAGACGAGCGATGCTAACAGCTACAATACCAATTTCAAGTACAACCGGTATCTCATCACATCGAAGGTAAACATCAACGTGACAGATGAATTTAAGGTAAGCATGTCTTTAATGGGACGTATAGAAGAAGGAAACCAACCTGGAGGTATTTCGGGGACAGGATACAGCGACCTTTTGAGCAACGTATGGCAAACTCCCAACAATGCTTATCCCGTCTTAAATCCCAACGGTACGTATGGTGGTAACGCTTCGTATACCCAAAACCTCTATGCACAGACCACTGGTTCGGGATATATCTCAAGCAATACCCGCGACGTCGTAGGAACCATTAATTTGAAATATGACTTCGATAAATTGGTGAGAGGACTTTCTGTTGGTGCAACGGGAAACATCTCATCGCAAGTGCGCAATGCTATCGTTCGTACCAAACAGGCACAAGTATTTCAATACAGCATAACCCAACAAGGCAACGAGGCTTATGACAAGTATGGAGATGTGAGTTCACAAACCAACAGTTACCGTTCAGTATCGACGTACCAATATATGTATGGCAAAATGTATGTAGACTGGGAACGCCAATTCGGTATGCATGGTGTAAAAGCTTCACTTTGGGGCGATACACGTACTATACTCAACAACTACGACCTGCCTATGATTCCGTCGAACATCGGACAGAAAGTTGAATACAATTACGATAACAAATACTTCGCGCAAGCAGCCGTAACGGAAAGTTATTACAACCGCTATGATAACGGACGTCGCTGGGGAACATTCTGGGCAGTAGGTCTGGGTTGGGATATCAGCAAAGAGAAGTTTATGGAGGCATCGAAGATAGACCAACTCAAGTTACGTGCTACCTACGGTCATACAGGAAACGGAATCGACAATGCCGGTTACTTCAGCTACTTAAAGAGATACAATGAAGATGGCGGATTCTGGTATAGCAACGGTACATCCATGAGCAACGGAGGTTCAGTGTCGGAAATATCCCCATTAGCAAATACCCTCCTGACATGGGAAAAAGGAAGGAAAGTCAATGTAGGTTTAGATTTAACCTTATTAAAGAACCGTTTGACTCTCTCGGCCGACTATTACAATGACTACTACTACGATATTTTGCAATCACGTGGTAAAAGTATCCAATTATTAGGTATTGCTTATCCGGCAGAAAATATCGGAAAAACACGTTACTACGGATTGGAAACACAACTTAGCTGGCAAGATCACATCGGTAAGGTGAACTATTATGTATCAGCCAACTGGAGTATGGAACAGAACAAACGGTTGTTCATGGACGAGCAATACGTACCTTACGACTATCTGAAAATGACAGGTCAACCCACCGGTACCATCTACGGATTGGTAGCTACCGGATTCCTCACAGCTAAAGACATAGCCGATGGTTATCCCGTAATGAACGGCTTCAACAATATTCAAGCGGGTGACGTGAAATACAAAGACATGAACGGTGACGGCGAAATCAACGAATTCGACCGTACTGTGATTGGTGGCGACAAACCGACTTGCTATTTTGGTATTGATTTAGGCTTTGAATGGAAAGGGTTGGAAGTTACAGCACTTATCCAAGGTGCTTACAACCGCGACTTATATAATAGCGACCGCACGTTGCTCGAAGGATTCCAAGTGATCGGACAAAGCTACGGACAAGCTTACACCAATTTGCTGAATCGTTGGACACCCGAAACTGCTGAAACAGCTACGTATCCGAGACTGACTGCCGGAGGCAATATGTACAACTACGGAAACAACTGGAACTCTTCACTCTTTGTACAGAACGGAAACTACATTCGTCTCAAGAACGCCACCGTATCGTACAAACTACCCGAAAACTTCTGCCGTAATTACTTAGGCGGACTGCGCGTGAAGATATTTGTACAGGGACAAAATTTACTCACATGGTCACGTACCCGTTTGCAAGACCCTGAAGTTACCTTCACCAGCTATCCGTTACAGCGCACCATTACGACTGGAATCAATCTTAACTTCTAATAAAAATGATGGATATGAAACAAAATAAATATGGCACATGGGCAGTAGGAGCATTTATGCTGTTATTGAGTGCTGCCGCATGTACAGACAGTTATGAGAGTACGCCTGTAGATATGTTTACAGAAGATTACCTCTTCTCGAAGACCGACTCCAACGGAACTGTAGTACGTAAATACCTCAACCGCATCTACTATTACATGCGTAATGGACACAACGGCGTAAATGGTGACTACCTGGATGCCGCTTCCGACGATGCGCTCTCTGTTATTTCGTCCGAGTCCGATGTATACAAACTAGCCATCGGACGTTACAGTGCCTCCAATCTTATTAACTCGGATATGATTTGGAGCGACCCTTATTTGGTGATTCGCCGCGTGAACATTCTGTTGAGTGGCATTGACGTAGTACCTTTCAACACTACTTACACTGATGCACTCGGTAATACACGCAGGCTCAATGATTCTATGAAAGCCGAAGCCCGGTTCCTGCGTGCTTACTTCTATTTTGAATTGGTGAAGCGCTACGGTGGAGTGCCCATTATCGGTGATAAAGTGTACGAATTGAACGAAAACATCGAATTGCCACGTAGCACGTTCGAGCAATGTATCAAGTATATTGTAAGTGAGCTTGACGATATCAAAGATGACCTTCGTTCGCTGCCACTACCTGACGCCGCCGCCAGCGCACACGTAGTAAACACACAGGCTGCCCAGGCACTGAAGATTCGTGTATTGCTCTATGCAGCAAGTCCGTTATTCAACGAAAAGCCCATTGAATCTGGTAATGAGTTGATAGGATATGCCTCTTATGATCGCGAACGTTGGAAAATAGCAGCCGATGCCGCCCGCAACTTTATTAACACGTACGGAACAGGTGACGGAGCTATCATGGGACTTGACGATAATTTCAAGAATGTATTTACCAATTGGTATTCAAACGAACATAAAGAGGTTATCTTCTTCCGTGAAAACGCGATGGATAAGACAGTGGAAACAGCTAACGGCCCATTGGGACTTAGCGGTGCCAAACAAGGAAACGGCCGCACCAATCCCACGCAGAATTTAGTTGATGCATTCCTTATGAAAGACGGTCACTTCATCAAGGAAGGTAAATATGAATACAATGAACAGCTTCCTTACGCACAACGTGATCCACGTTTGGAATATACCATTATACACAATGGTTCGTCATGGGTGAACTCTACGATGGAAACATGGCAGGGTGGAGCCAATAATCCTCTTGGTTCGTCGTACTCGCTCACGAGTTATTACATGCGCAAGTTTATGGGTGATTTCGAAGCAGCCAACGAATATCAAGACACACAACACAACTGGGTGATGTTCCGTTACGCCGAAATACTTCTGAACTTTGCCGAAGCCGAAAACGAATATTTGTCTACTCCTTCGCAAGCCGTATATGATGCAATCATCGCCCTGCGCCGACGTGCAGGTATCGAACCTGGTGAAAAGAATTTATATGGACTAACAACCGATGGGCTGACACACAATTTGACGCAAGCAGAAATGCGTAAAGTGATTCAGAATGAACGCCGCATTGAATTGGCTTTTGAAGAACATCGCTATTGGGACATTCGTCGTTGGCGACTTGCCGAACAGGTCTATGCACAGCCTATTCAAGGAATGTACATCACTAAATCACAGACTTCCACGACCTACGTTCCGCAAGCTGTGCTCAATGTACAATGGGACAATAAACGTTATTTCTATCCGATTCCTTATTCGGAAGTAATAAAAAATAAGAATATGGTTCAAAACCCTAATTGGTAATATCTTATGAAAAGAGTAATTATAACATTCTTGTGCCTCCTCTGCATTGTACAGGCATACTCCCAATCGTTTACGATAAGCGGTACCATTATTGATGGGGAAAGCAACGAACCGCTTATCGGAGCTGGTATTCTGGTAAAGGGAGCCGGAAGGGGTACCATCACCAATATAGATGGAAAATATTCGCTGGAAGTGAAACGCGGCGAAACATTGGTATTTTCGTTTGTGGGCTATCAAAATCAGGAAGTCGCAATAACGAATCAGCGCACACTGAATATCGCATTAAGGGTTTCCGAAGCCAACAACCTGAACGAAGTTGTTATCACAGGTCGCGGTAGCGCGAAACGTATCACCCTGACCGGTGCCGTAAGCGGTATTCAAGCCAACGAATTGCGTAGAGTTCCTACAAGTAGCTTACAGAATACATTATCGGGTAAACTGCCCGGCTTCTTCAGTCAGCAACGTTCCGGTCAGCCGGGAAAAGATGCTTCCGACTTCTTTATCCGTGGTGTCAGCTCCTTGAATGAAGACGGTAACAAACCGCTTATTATGGTTGATGATGTGGAATACAGTTACGAACAGCTATCACAAATCAATGTCAATGAGATTGAAAGCATATCTATTTTGAAAGATGCATCAACGACTGCTATTTATGGTATCAAGGGTGCTAACGGTGTGTTGGTAGTCAAGACACGTCGCGGTGAAGAAGGAAAACCAGTGATCCATGTGCGTGCAGAAGCCGGCGGTCAGATACCTGTCCGTAAACCCAACTTCTTAGACTCGTACAACACCGCCCTGTTAGTCAACGAGGCACGTACTAACGATGGTTTGACTAAAATGTTTACACAACATGATTTGGAACTGTTTAAAGATGGTTCCGACCCATACGGACATCCTAATGTAAACTGGTACGATGAAGTATTCAAAAATTCAGCCATGCAGTCGAACATCAATGTCGACGTATCGGGTGGTACTAAACGTTTGAAATACTTTGTATCCGGTGGATACTTCTCTCAAGGTGGTTTGGTTCGTAACTTTGCTAAAGCAGATGACGATGTGAATACCGGCTATTTTTACCGTCGTTTTGACTACCGTACCAACTTGGACTTTACTGTTACTGATAATCTGACTATGCGTCTGGACTTCAGTTCGCGCTTCATGAACATCAACGAACCGAGTAGTCTGAATGCTACAGGCGAGATTTACAATTTCACCGCCATGCACCCCTATTCGGCACCGGTACTCAATCCGGACGGATCGTATGCTTACCTTTCAGATGTGGACGGTTACGGACCTACATTGAATGCACGTTTGGCTAACGAAGGTTACACACGTACACGCCGTAACGATAACAACATTCTCTACGGTGTGAACTGGAAGATGGATTGGCTCACCAAAGGATTGTCAGCCAATGCTCGTATTGCTTACTCTACCATTGACGAAGTCTTCCGCAAAGTAAACCGTGGAAAAGATGCGTACCCTACCTACCACTACGATCCTACTACGGATCAGTATAACATCAACCCCAACCGTAAATATGCTTATTCACAGTATGCTCTGACGGCCGGAACCAACCAGGCTGTGAAAAATCTGGATGTTCAGGCCTCCATCAACTATGCACGCGTATTCAATGGAATACATGACGTTAGTGCCACGTTACTGTATAGCCGCCAAAGCCGTACCGTAGAAAAAAATCCAGACGATACAGGAGAA
>CABSGW010000097.1 GCA_902477365.1 uncultured Prevotellaceae bacterium | reverse complement strand
CTGATGTTTGTGGAGCGCGATTATTGGGAAGCCGTGAGTGATCGCTTTGTGAAGGAAAATGTGGAGGTACAGCCCAATAGAGGAAATATCATTTCGGCAGACGGTCAGCTGATGGCCAGTTCGTTGCCGGAATATAAGATTTATATGGACTTTGTGGCCGGTGACCGCGACTCGACCAAGAAAGCCAAACAGCAATTGTGGCGCGATTCGGTGTTTTTTAGCAAACTGGATAGTATTTGTGACGGGTTGCACCGGCTCTTTCCGGATCGTTCGGCAAAAGAGTTTCGCAAGCACTTGCTGAAAGGACATAAGAAACAGAGCAGGAACTGGTTGATTTATCCCAAGCGGATTTCGTATATCAAATATAAGGAAGCCCGTCAGTTACCCATGTTCAACTTGAGTCCGTACAAAGGAGGATTTCATGCAACGGCTTATAACCAGCGTAAGAAGCCTTTCGGATCGTTGGCAACAAGAACGCTGGGCGAGTTGTATGGCGGTAAAGATACGGCCCGTTTCGGGCTTGAGCTGGCCTATGATTCGGTGTTGAGAGGGACGGTTGGAATTACACACCGGCAAAAGGTGATGAACAAGTACCTGAACATTGTGGATGTTCCTCCGCAGGACGGATTGGATATTATGACAACCATTGATGTGGAGATGCAGGATATTTGCGAAAAGGCGTTGGTGGATAAATTGAAAGAGATTGACGCCCGCATTGGTGTGGCCATATTGATGGAAACGGCTACCGGTGATGTAAAGGCCATTGTGAACATGACTAAATGTGCGGACGGCAAATATCGTGAGATACGTAATAATGCGGTAAGCGATTTGTTAGAGCCCGGTTCGGTGTTTAAAACCGCTTCGTTTATGGTGGCTTTTGAAGACGGGGTGATAGGGATGAATGATTCCGTGAATGTGGGTAGCGGTATTATGGAGATGCACGGGAGAAAGATGAAGGACCATAACTGGCGACGTGGTGGTTACCAATGGCTGACCGTGCCCAAAATCCTGCAATATTCGTCGAATATCGGTGTGAGCTACTACATCGACAAGCACTATTTTAATAACCCGCAAAAGTATGTGGACGGATTGTATAAAACGGGTATTGCCGAAGATTTGAAACTCACTATTCCGGGGTATGCGAAACCGCGAATCCGCCGACCGAAGAAGGATGGAAGTAATTGGTCGAAGACGGCATTGGCCTGGATGAGCATAGGTTACGAAACGCAAGTGCCTCCTATCAGTACGGTCGCTTTCTATAACGGTATTGCCAATGGGGGAAAAATGATGAAACCGCGCTTTGTCAAAGCTGTGTTGAAGAATGGCGAGGTGATACGTGAGTATCCGACAGAAGTGGTACGTGAACAGATGTGCTCGCCCCAGACATTGAAGAATATACAAACATGTTTGGAATGGGTGGTTAGTAAAGGATTGGGCAAGCAGGCCGGTTCAAAAAACTTCCCCGTTTCGGGTAAAACAGGTACGGCACAGATTTGGACGGCTGCGGGTTTTGCCTCGCAATATCTGGTGAGTTTCGCCGGTTATTTCCCGTCTGACGCACCGAAGTACAGTTGTATTGTGTGTATTCAAAAGGGAGTTCCCGCATCGGGAGGCGGACAGTGCGGTCCGGTGTTTAAACGTATTGCCGAAGCGGTGATGACCCGACACCTGAAAACCGATATCCTTACAGCGCGCGATACGGTAGGGCTGGTTGTTCCTTTAGTCAAAGGAGGAGACCTTCGTGCTGCCGGAAGCGTGATGGATGCTTTACGGATACCCTATCGTGCAACGGAGACAGCGGAGTGGGGGACGGCCGAAAGTGACGACAAAGGGGTGACGTTGCGTATGCGGCGGACGGGTGAAGATGCCAATGTAATGCCCGATGTACACGGATTGGGTGCTCGTGATGCTGTCTTCCTGCTGGAACAACAAGGAGCTAAAGTAATCGTGCAGGGTTTGGGACAGGTTGTTAAGCAAAGTGTGTCTCCCGGCCAACCTCTTACCAAAGGGGAAACGGTTACTTTGACATTGGACTGTGATATCCTGAAACAACATCGTAAGGCCATTCAGATGCGTCCCCGTCCTAAGAATATGACAGATACCGTACAGCATAAAGATAAAACAACGACTATTAAAAAGACACGTCTATGATATTGGCAGATATGCTTCCATTCATCGGACAGGCTCGCGTAGAGGGCTGTGTCGATGTAGATATAACCGGGATTCAGATTGATTCCCGTAAGGTTCAGAGTGGTAATTTGTTTGTTGCCGTAAAAGGAACTCAGGCTGACGGACATGCCTATATAGGTAAGGCCATTGAGCTGGGGGCAAAAGTTGTCCTGTGTGAACAGATACCTGCGGAGGTGTGTGCCGAGGGAATTACTTTTGTACAGGTGGCCGACACCGAAGACGCAGTAGGAAAGGCAGCGACGGCTTTTTATGGAGATCCGAGCCATAAATTGAAGTTGATAGGTGTTACCGGTACAAACGGTAAGACAACCATTGCAACACTCTTGTACAAACTGTTTCGTTATTTCGGTTATAAATGCGGCTTATGTTCAACTGTATGCAATTATGTGGATACGGAGGCTGTACCGGCCGATCATACCACGCCCGACCCTGTTACGTTGAATGCACTTTTGGCGCGTATGGTTGAGGCGGGTTGCGCCTATGCTTTTATGGAAGTCAGCTCGCATGCCGTACATCAAAAACGTATTGGCGGACTTACTTTTGCCGGAGGGGTGTTTACAAACTTGACGCGTGACCATTTGGATTACCATAAAACGTTTGAAAACTACCGTGATGCCAAGAAAGCGTTTTTCGACGGACTTCAACCTGCGGCTTTCGCTATTACCAATGCAGATGATAAGAATGGGTTGATTATGACCCAAAACTGTCGGGCTGCTGTAAAAACCTATTCCATGCGGAGTATGGCTGACTATCGGGCACGTATTCTTGAGATGTCTTTTGAAGGGATGTATTTGGATGTCGATGGGCATGAAGTCAGTGTGCCGTTTGTCGGTAAGTTCAATGTGTCGAACTTGTTGGGCGTTTATGGCGTGGCTCGTACTTTAGGACACGAACCGGAGGAGATACTGACAGGTCTTAGCACATTGCATAGCGTGTCGGGACGTTTTGAGACCCTTCGTTCGCCAAAGGGATTTAGTGCCGTGGTGGATTATGCCCATACGCCGGATGCCTTGGTGAATGTGCTGAACGCCATTCGCGAAGTGCAGAATGGTAAAGGACAGGTTATCACTGTTTGCGGTGCAGGCGGTAACCGTGATAAAGGTAAGCGTCCTATCATGGCTCGCGAGGCTGCCAAACTGAGCGACCGCGTATTGATAACGAGCGATAATCCGCGTTTCGAAGAGCCGCAGGATATTGTAAACGACATGTTGTCCGGGTTGGACGAAGAGCAATTGCAGCGGACGTTAGCAATAACAGACCGGCGCGAAGCCATCCGTGCAGCTTGCATGATGGCCCGTCCGAGCGATGTCATTCTGGTGGCAGGCAAAGGGCATGAGAACTATCAGGAAATAAAAGGCGTGAAGCATCATTTCGATGACAAGGAGGTATTGCTGGAAGTCTTCTCAACACAACACATTTCAAATAACGTTTAGTCAGATATTATGCTTTATTACTTTTTCCGTTTTTTGGAAGATTATGGGGTGCCCGGTGCACACATGTGGGGATACATCTCTTTCCGCTCTTTGCTGGCGCTTATGCTGGCATTGGTTATTTCGGCATGGTTCGGTGAATATTTCATCAAATGGATGAAACGCCATAATATCAGTGAGGTACAGCGCGATGCTGCGATAGATCCGTTTGGTGTACAAAAGTTGAATGTTCCTTCTATGGGAGGTATCATCATTATAGTCTCCATATTGGTGCCTTGCCTGCTTTTCGGGCGGTTGCGTAATATTTATATGATCTTGATGCTCGTATCTACCGTGTGGTTAGGCCTGATTGGTTTTGCCGATGACTATATCAAGATTTTTCGGAAAAACAAAGATGGCTTGGCCGGCCGTTTCAAGATTCTGGGACAAGTAGGATTGGGCTTGATTGTAGGTTTGACACTTTATTTGAGTCCGGATGCGGTGATCCGCGAAAATGTAAGTATACAGAAGAATGGACAAACCACGGCTATTGTGCATAAAAGCGAAGCTGTCAAATCAACACAAACCACCATTCCCTTCTTCAAGGACAATAATTTGGATTATGCCGAGATAATGTCTTTCTGTGGAGAGCATAAGACCACAGCCGGTTGGATTCTCTTTGTATTTGTCACGATATTTGTTATTACGGCTGTCTCAAACGGGGCCAACCTGAATGATGGTATGGACGGTATGGCGGCCGGAAACTCTGCGATCATCGGTATCGCATTGGGCATTCTGGCTTATGTGTCCAGTCATATAGAGTTTGCCAGTTATCTGAACATTATGTACATACCCGATTCGCAGGAACTGGTTATCTTTATTTGTGCCTTTGTCGGGGCATTGATCGGTTTCTTGTGGTACAATGCCTATCCGGCCCAGATATTTATGGGCGATACAGGTAGCCTTACAATAGGCGGATTGATAGCTGTTCTGGCTATTATTATCCATAAGGAACTACTCATACCTATTCTCTGCGGTATTTTTCTGATAGAAAGTCTGAGTGTGATACTTCAAGTGGAATATTTCAAGATCGGAAAGCGGCGCGGCCGTAAGCAGCGCCTGTTCAAACGAACTCCGATTCATGATAATTTCCGTGTGTTGCCTACTCAGCTTGATCCCACTTGTACCTATGTTTGGAAAAACTGGCCCAGAGGCGCTTGGCATGAGTCTAAAATAACAGTCCGTTTTTGGATTGCAACGATCTTGTTGGCGGCTGTTACCATCATAACTTTGAAAATCAGATAACAACGTGGTATCTTATGGATAGAATTGTCATATTGGGAGCCGCTGAAAGTGGCGTTGGAGCTGCGGTTTTAGCACAACAAAAAGGTTTTGACGTGTTTGTATCCGACATGGGAGCTATTCAGGAACGCTACAAAACCATCTTGAACCAACACCAGATTAGTTGGGAAGAAAAGCAACATACACCGTCGCTTATATTGAATGCAAGCGAAGTGATAAAAAGTCCCGGTATACCCGATACTGCCCCTATGGTACAAAGTTTGCGGGAACGGGACATCCCTATAGTCAGTGAAATAGAGTTTGCCGGTCGTTATACCGATGCCCGTATGATCTGCATAACAGGCAGTAACGGTAAGACGACTACGACATCCCTCGTTTACCATATCTTGAAACTGGCCGGCTACAATGTGGGTCTGGCCGGAAATATAGGGCGTAGCCTGGCTCTGCAGGTGGCCGAGGAGCAACATGACTATTATGTCATAGAGTTAAGTTCGTTCCAGTTGGATAATATGTATCGCTTTCGTGCTCATATTGCCATTCTGTTGAATATAACACCCGACCATTTGGACCGCTACGACTACTGTATGCAAAAGTACACGGATGCCAAGATGCGTATTACGCAGAATCAAACCTCCGAAGATGCCTTCATTTATTGGGCTGACGATCCGATTATCAGTCGCGAACTCCCCAATTATTCTTTGCAAAGCCGCTTGTGTCCTTTTACAGATTCGGTTGGAAAAGAAGGATTGGCCGGCTATTTGGAAAAGGGCGACTATGTGTTGTCTCAGGCGAAACCTCCTTTCCGGATGAAGGTGGACGAACTGTCGTTGCGTGGCCGGCACAATTTGTATAATGCGTTGGCAGCCGGTCTGGCCGCTTCTTTGGCTGGTGTTCCGGAAGCATATATCCGTCAGGGCTTGAGTGATTTCCCGGGTGTGGAACATCGTTTGGAGAAAGTGGGCTGCGTGGATGGAGTTTATTACATAAATGATTCTAAGGCTACCAATGTGGATGCTTGTTGGTATGCGCTTGAGAGTATGACCTCGCCAACGGTGTTGATAGTCGGAGGAAAAGATAAAGGAAATGACTATGAGCCGCTTAAGCAAATGATTCGTGCCAAGTGCCGTGCACTCGTTTATTTGGGAGCGGATAACAGCAAACTGCATGCCGCATTCGACTCCTTGGGATTACCTGTGGCCGATACACATTCCATGCCCGATTGTGTAGCTGCTTGTGCGGCTTTTGCCAAAACCGGAGACACCGTGCTGCTCAGTCCATGCTGTGCCAGTTTTGATCTTTTCAAGAACATGGAAGATCGTGGAGAGCAGTTTAAAACCCTGGTGCGTGCACGTAAATCCTAACACCGATAACCAACCGACAGCTTCATGAATAAAATAAACAGCTTTTTTCAGGGCGACAAGGCCATTTGGATCATTTTCTTTTTCCTTTGTATGATCTCTCTTATCGAAGTGTTCAGTGCTGCCAGTACGCTTACTTATAAGAGCGGAAGCTATTGGGGGCCACTGATCCGCCATGGGGCTTTCTTGGCCGTGGGGACGCTTGTTGTTGTCGGTGTCCATAACATCCCCTGCCGTTGGTTCAAGATTGTTCCCGTCCTGACGTTGCCTTTTGCTTGGATTTTTATGTTTACGTTGCTTATGGGTTGGGGTACAGAGATTAATGACGGTGCGCGTTGGTCGCAGTTTTTAGGTATTCCCTTTCAGCCTTCCGAGATAGCGAAAGGTGCGTTGATTACGGCCACCGCGTTGATTTTGGCCGTTACGCAAACCGAAAAAGGGGCAGATAAACAGGCTTTTAAATTAATACTGGGATTATCGGTGTTTACCTGTGGAATGATTTTTCCGGAGAATTTGTCTACGGCCGTACTTTTGTTCGGTGTCATTATACTGATGATGTTTATCGGTCGTGTTCCGCTGTTGCAAATCGGAAAATTACTGGGATTGCTGACGCTTTTCGGTGTAATAGCCGTCAGTGCTTTACTGTCCATTCCCGAGTCTTCCGAGGAGTCTTTGAACGATTTGCCTGTGTTGGGACGCACCATTACGTGGAAACACCGTTTGGAGAAGCACATGCACCACAATAAACAAACCCTGACGCCTACGGAGTTTGATATAGACCGGGACGGACAGATAGCTCATGCCAATATCGCTATTGCCACCAGCAATGTAATAGGCAAGATGCCTGGTAATTCTGTGGAACGCGATTTCTTGAGCCAGGCTTTTTCGGACTTTATTTATGCCATTATTATTGAAGAAATGGGGCTTTTGGGGGGTGGTTTTGTACTGTTTCTCTATATCGTCCTGCTCATTCGGGCCGGCCGTATAGCCAGTCGGTGCGAACGAAATTTCCCGGCTTTCCTGGTGATGGGGCTGGCCTTGCAGCTGGTTGTACAGGCACTTGTCAATATGATGGTTGCCGTTGGGCTTTTTCCCGTTACGGGCCAGCCGTTGCCGCTTATCAGCCGGGGCGGAACATCTACCATTATCAACTGTGTTTATATCGGTATGATATTGAGCGTAAGTCGTTACGCCAAGAAAAAACAGGCGCAGCGTGAGGGTATCCGCTCGTTACCGGAAGCGCCCGACGTTACCAATGAATATTATAATGAAAAAGGGATGGTTTAACCATTCCTTTTTTTCTTTGTGCTAGTTTCAAAATCCGGGTGTTTAAGTGAAATCGCCAACCATCCGATTTTTCGTAGATTACTGAAGCCGTCATTCGGAAACTATGGGCAGGTTCGGGATACTTGCCTATATTTTGTTACCTTTGTCACTCATTCTAAAATCTAATGATAATTGATGATGCGTATAAAAAAACTGTTTTCACTTTCAACAGTCATGCTTTTAGCTGCATGTAGTGTTACCCCTGATACAAGCTTTGTAATCAATGGGCTTGTAGGTGATGTTCCTACTGATTCAACCAAGGTGATTCTTCTTAATTCTGATAATGGAGATACGCTTGGAATTTGTCCTGTGGAAGAGGGCGCTTTTTCCTTTAAAGGAAATCTTTCAGACTCTCTTTCAGCTGTCTATGCCTTGCTTGATAATAAGCATCAGGCTCTCATTTTCATTGAAGCTGGGAGTATCAATGTAAATCTTACAGATCATTCTGCAAGAGGAACTTATCTTAATGATGAAAGTACAGCGTTTAGTACAGCTATTGATACCCTTAAGACCTATGAGGAACATTATAGAGTTGCAAAGGAGTACTACACTCGCAATGCCGACAACGTACTTGCCACATCGTTTTGGGAACGTTTGAAATACTATCTGACATATGATGAGATGGTAGAGTTGCTGAAGACGGCAAATGAGAAGATTCGAAACAATCCTTCGAATGAGAAAATACTTCAGGCTAAACTTGCGTCAAAGAACACAGGTGTAGGTACTGAATTTGTTGATTTTAAGGCAATGACTGTTGATCTGCAAAATAAGAAAAAAGATGGTACACCAATAACTTTAGGGAAGGTTATCGCACAAGGAAAGCCTGTACTGGTTGATTTTTGGGCCTCTTGGTGCCCTCCATGTCGCAGAGAAATTAAGGACTATCTATCTTCCTATTACACAGAATATAAGGACAAGGTAAATTTCTTAGGAGTTGCTGTTTGGGAAGAGACTGTTGACAATACTAAGAAAGCAATGTCAGAACTGCCCGTTTCCTGGCCTGTGATCTATACGGGTGGTCGTCAAGATAGTCCTACGTTAAAGTATGGAGTGTTAAGTATTCCTCACGTTATGCTCATTGGGGCAGATGGTATAATCAAAGCGCGTGATTTACATGGTGAAGGAATAAAACTGGCCATTGAGGCTGAATTAAATAGATAAGAAAGTGTAAAATAAGGGTGGCTGACTGCATGTAATGGTTGGCCACCCTTGTTCTGTTGTAAGATTCGGATATTGGCTATTCCATTTACCCCTCGTTTTTTTCGTAGGTTTCTGAACCCGTTACTCGGAAAGATAGCTTGTATGTGTTAAGAGCCGACATCGTGCAACGCACTTACCTGTTTCAAAACACGGACTGGGCTGTTTGTTGCAACAAACAGCCCAGTCCGTGTTATTGAGTAGCGCAGGCTACTTGGGGTGTAAATCGTCTTTTGGCTATCGGTCCTAAATGAACCGCCTGGCCATTCGTGCGTAAAGTTTGTTTAGAGTTTGAGTTTTTTCAGTACCGGCTCTTTTACACTGTTCAGTACCTGTTGCGGGGCATCGTTCAGCTGTTCGAAGACAACAACCTTGTTTTCTCCTTTCTTCAGCCACGGTCCC
>CABSGW010000096.1 GCA_902477365.1 uncultured Prevotellaceae bacterium | reverse complement strand
CCAAACCATGCGCCAACACACCTACCGTAGGCAGTCCGCAACCCAACGCGGCACGATGGGCATGGATGTCTATGCCATAGGCCAATCCGCTCACCACCAACAAACGGGGAACGGCGCATTGCAGCTCGGTCAGGAACTCGCGACACAGCGCCTTGCCGTAGTCGGTACAACGGCGTGTACCCACCACGCAAAGAATGTGACGTGCGTTCAGGTCGGCCGTTCCGCGATAGAACAGTACCAGCGGCGCGTCGTCGCAATGATGCAAACGGACGGGCCACTCAGGCGAATCGGGCGTCAGGCAACGGATATGGTGTGCATCGGCAAATGCCAGCTCGGCTTCGGCCCTGCGCAACGCCTCATCGGCCGATACGAAAGCCGTAACGGCACGAGGAGAGATGTCGGGAATGAGCTGTTCCAACCGATCCTTGTACCGGAACAACGCGGCGGCTGATCCGGCCTGCTGATAGAGCAATGAAGCACCACGCAGCCCCAGGCCGGGCAAACGCGTCAGTGCCAGCAAGCAATGCAACTCGTCATTCATCACCGCCAAACAAATAGGGAGCAAACCGTTCGTTCAGCTCGGCACAATCGGACAGGCGGCCGTTAATCAGGCAAACCGTATCCACTTTGCACCGGCAGGCACACCGCTCGTCCGGCAGCCGGTAAATGTCTTGTTCAAACACATACTTCAATCCTTCCTTATGCAGTGCCAGCCGGCAAACAAACTCATCACCGCTGGTCAACGGTGTTTTAAAAGCCATCGTCAACCGCGCCACCACGGCATCGATACCCCGTTGGTGAAGGTCGGCAAAGCTCACTCCCGCCGACGCCAGAAACTCGTGGCGCGTGTGTTCTATGTAGTGTTGGTAATTGGCATTGTTCACGATGCCCTGCAAATCGCACTCGTAGTCCCGCACCTTCATGCGGAGTTCGTAAATATAGTTCGGCATAAACTTATTTTTTGTGTGTCAAATATTCGTAACCAAAACGGCAGCGCAAACAGTCCTTCCGGTCGCAATACTGCTTGCGCAGGCGTATCACGGCTTGGCTGTCGGCAGCCGTCTGTACACGTATTCCGGCCTGCTTCCAGTCGCGGGTGATGTAGTTGTCCTCGGCAGGCAACTCTTCCCACAAACGGAACGCACGTTCGCAAAGCGACTCATCGTACCGGTAACGGCCATAAGCAAACCAGAGCGGCGCTACGGTATTGATGAGCAACAGATTGAGCGACGCCGTGCGAATAGCCTTCTGTCCTCTGCGGCTTTCCGTCCCAAAACCGTAATGCGTCTCCCAATACCCGGAAACCCGGGCCGAAAGTGCGGTGCGCAACGCATCGGCATCGGTTGCCGCAAGCAACTGGGCCAAACCCGCTGTTTGCCGAAAGTAAAGATCGGCCAGCTGCGCCAGACGAACATGCGGAAAGTTTTGGGGACGAAGCCGCAAAAAGCGCCAACGCGAAGCATCCATCGGGGTAAGTGAGAACTTATGAGCCAGAAAGGCGTATTCCCGTCTCAACTGCTGAAAATAAGTATCGGCAGCGGCCAGTTCGCGCTGCGATGCAGGCTGGGCTTCGGCTTCGAGCAGACCGGCTTGCCCCAAGAAGAAGGCTTCTACCTGAAAAAGGTTGTCCCGGTGCTTGCCTATGGCCTGTAAAGGAATGTGATAAGCCCACTCCTCGAACGCATCGCCATTGACACCAAAACCGAAATTGCGCGCCAGCGTTACAAAACAAACCTGTTCCCAGTCTCCATTACAACGTTCCAGGCAGCAATGTATGTGCCGGGCTTTCTCCTCGAAACGCTCGGTTTGCAACGCACTGAGCCAGCCGTTCACGGCCAGGGAAGAGAGCGACGGAAGCACGGCATGGCAAGCCGGCGACACATCCTGCTGCTGCAACTCCTCATAGTGCAGGCGTACCTGTTCGGGAACGGGCAGCACCAGTTGCGGAAAAAGCGTTGCCCCCACCTCGGCATCGGCCACCTCGACCACATGCAGGATGACATTCTTGTAGGCTGCATCGGCGTCGTGACCGTGACGAAACCAATCGGAGCTGCGCGTATGCAGTTCGACATTCCCCACCCATACGGTCTGGTCTATTTTAATTTTGGCATTGAAAAAATCGGGACCTGCATCCTGATTGTAAAGCCCGGGATCGAGCACCTCCAACGTGCGGCCGTCGGTGGTGACAAGCGGACACAGCGGAAAAAGCTTATGCCGCCAAACGTAGTGTAAAAGGCGTTCCGTTCCTTTCATCTGAATATTAAAATAAACCGCAAAAATACGGTTTTTCAACACAAATAGCTATCTTTGTAGCACTTAATTTAAAGTAGGATATGAAAATTGCATTGATAGGATATGGCAAGATGGGGCACATGATAGAAGAGATAGCCCTGAGCCGCGGCCACCAGATAGTAAGCATCATCGACGTACACAATACGGAAGACTTTGACAGCGCAGCTTTTAAAAGCGCCGACGTTGCCATTGAATTTACCACTCCCGCCACGGCTTACGCCAATTACCTGCGTGCCTTCAAGTATCGTGTAAAGGTGGTGTCGGGATCGACCGGCTGGATGGAACAACACGGCGACGAGATACGCCGGTTGTGCATCGAAGAGGGACAGACGCTGTTCTGGAGCAGCAACTTCAGCGTAGGTGTAACGGTATTTCGTGCCGTGAACCGCTACCTGGCCAAACTGATGAACCAATTGCCCGAATACGACGTTTCCATGGAAGAAGTGCACCATATCCACAAACTGGACGCACCCAGCGGAACGGCCATCACACTGGCCGAAGAAGCCATTGCCGAACTGGACCGCAAACACAGCTGGACAAAGGGCACGTTGCTTGCTCCCGACGGGACAATGAGCGGCAGCCACACACACCAGCCGGACGAACTGCCTATCGACAGTATACGCCGTGACGAAGTGCCCGGAATACACAGCATCACCTATAACAGCGAGGCCGACCAAATCACCCTGACGCACGATGCACACAACCGCCGCGGCTTTGCACTCGGTGCCGTACTAGCCGCCGAATTTACGGCTACGCACAGTGGGTTGCTTAACATGGAAGATCTGTTCCCATTCTAAAACCAGACATTTCAAAACACGCTATGAAGTTATCTTATATAAAATGTACCGTTGCACTGGTCTTGTACCTGTCGTTCCTGCTATGGGTAGGAAGCTGGTGGGGACTGCTGGTCGTACCTTTCATTATTGATGCATACATCACCAAGAAAATACCTTGGTCGTGGTGGAGAAAGAGTAAGAACCCGGCTGTGCGCACTGTCATGAGCTGGGTAGACGCCATTGTATTCGCACTGGTAGCCATCTACTTTGTGAATCTCTATTTCTTCCAGAATTTCGTTATTCCCTCCTCGTCGCTTGAAAAAAGCCTGCTGGTGGGCGACTACCTTTTTGTAAGCAAAATGAGTTACGGGCCACGCGTGCCGCAAACGCCGCTCACCATGCCGCTCACCTCGCATACGCTGCCGGTCTTCAACTGCAAGTCTTACCTGGAATGGCCGCAATGGGAATATCGCCGCGTGAAAGGTTTTGGCGACGTGAAACTGAATGATATCGTCGTATTCAACTATCCGGCAGGAGACACCGTGGCACTGAACATGCAAAACAGCGACTTCTATACGCTCTGTTACCAAAAGGGAGCGGAGTTGCTTCCTTTCTCGGGGCTCGATTCGCTGAGTGCAGCGGCACAACGCCCGTTCTTCGAGCAACAATATGCCGCAGGACGATATTTCATGGAGCAGAACCCTCAGCTGTATGGCGGAATAACAAGTCGCCCTGTTGACCGCCGCGAGAACTACGTGAAACGGTGCGTAGGCATGCCGGGCCAGACCCTGCAAATAAAGAACCGCATCGTTTACCTGGACGGAAAACCGAACAAAGAGCCGGATAATGTACAATACAATTACCTGGTACGCTTCCGTTCGAATCCGCCCGAAGAGATGCTGCGCGACCTGGGTATCAGTATGGAGGACCTTTCGATGGCCGCTCCTGACGATTACGCCCTGCGCTGGATGCCGCTTACCCAACGTGCCTACCAGGCGCTGAAAGCACGCCCCGACATTGTGGAAAGCATCGAAGCTACTCCCGGAAACAACATTGGACTGTATCCGCACAACCTTGTGACGGGATGGACAACCTATGACTACGGACCTATATGGATTCCCAAGAAAGGCGAAACACTGGAGCTTACATTTGAAAACCTTCCTGTGTACGAGCGCCCTATCCGCATTTATGAAGGTAATGAACTGGAGGTTCGCGACGGACAGATTCTGCTGAACGGAAAACCCGCCAGCCGTTACACCTTTAAAATGGATTATTATTGGATGATGGGCGACAACCGCGACAACTCGGCCGACTCGCGTTGCTGGGGCTTTGTACCCGAAGACCATATCGTCGGAAAGCCTATCTTTGTATGGCTCTCCCTCAATCCGGACTACGGATGGACTGATGGAAAAATACGCTGGGACCGCTTCTTCCGGATGGTTGACAACATCAAATAACCAACTTGCCCATGCGAAACTGGCTTCACTTCATCATTGCATTGCTCGTGGCATTCCTGCTGGGAGGTATAGTGTGGATGCTGTTGCTGAGCCAGTACACCGTATCGACAAACGGAAAAGAGCCTGTATTTTACCGGGGAGACCGGGTACTGGTGACCCGTACCACATACGGCCTGCGCCTCCCTTTCAGTGCGTTGTGGGGATACCACCGATGGGGTAACAATCCCGTACAACGCGGTGAATGGATAGCCTTCAATCAGCCGGACTCCAAAGAGCCGGACATTGAACAAAGGCCGGTGTGTATCGCCCGCTGTACGGCTGTACCTGGAGACACGGTATGGTTCACCTGGAATCGCCGCCTGGTGTCTTCCCGCCACGCCAGCAGTACGTTGATGCCGTTTGTCGTGCCCGGATGGAAACAAACCGTGCAGGTGACACCGTGGAACATGCACTTGTTATGTAACACCCTGAACCTGCACGAAGGCAGAACAGCGCGGATTCAAGGCGACACCTTATGGGTAGACAACCGCCCGGTGCAAACCATACGGATGCGGCAAGACTACTATTGGGTAGCATCAGGACGTGAATCCGACCTGAACGATTCGCGCTATTTCGGATTTGTCCCCGAAACCCATCTTATCGGCAAGGCGCGAATGGTCACATTCTCGACCGACCCGACCATGCCTCTTTACAAGCGATTCAGAAATAACCGTTTTTTTCTACCACTTCCCTGACGTTCTACACATTCCGGTATGGAGACAGCCTTACTCACCTCGGCCTATCTGGCGCCTATACAATATTATACCAAATTGTTCCGTCACCCCCTGTGCCTGACCGAACAACATGACCACTACATAAAGCAAACCTATCGTAACCGTTGCGTCATAGCCACCGCAGACGGTCCGCTTGCGCTCACCGTGCCCGTCACACTCCGGCCCGAAGGAAAAACACCCATGTACGACGTGCGCATCAGCGACCACGGCAACTGGCGACATCTGCATTGGAACGCCCTGGTCAGCGCTTACGAAAACAGTCCCTACTTTGAGTATTACGCAGACGATCTGCGCCCCTTCTACGAAGAACGTTACCTTTTTTTGGCCGACTTCAATGAAGCGTTGCAAAACAAGGTTTGCGAACTACTGAACCTACACCCGCAATGCCGGCGAACCGAAGCCTATATGCAGCCCACGCCCGACACGGTCGATTTCAGAGAAGCCATCCATCCTAAACGCGACTACCGGGACGACAATACGTTCACACCACGCCGTTACTACCAGGTATTTGAACAACGGCACGGTTTCCTGCCGAACCTCAGCATAGCAGACCTGTTGTTCAACATGGGTCCCGAGGGACTTATTACGTTGAGGAATTCCTGCTTGTCCGAATAGCCTTTTTGCTGCACGGATAAGCACTTCTACAAAGAACAAAACACCGGGCCAAGCCCTCATTTCACGGTTCTCTTTCTACGTGCCAGCCGTCATTCTAAACAAAAAAAGGGCATCTTTGCAAAAATAACTGAAATATAGTTTGCTTTTATTGAGCAAAAAAACTACTTTTGCCCTATAACCGATTGAAATTAGGTCTTTATCTAAAACCTGTGCATTATGAAACAAAAAATAGTTCTACTCGCCTGTCTTATCACATTGATAGCCGCTAATCAGCTACAGGCACAACCCATTCAGAACAAGCTCATCGGTGTATGGCAGATGTGTTACCCCAAAACAACCGACGGTGCAACACGGATGGTTTATATGCCCGTATGGAAAAACATCAACGACGACGGAACATTTTGCACTTTTATGTGGCAAAACGGGCAAAACAGCGCCGTTATAACCAACCGGGGAAGCTACAAGGTGGAAACAAACAACCAGTACACCGAATACGTAGCCGAGACATCCACCTCGCCCCGCATCGCACAAAAAGAAAACAAACTGACCTTCAACTTCCACGGCAACGACCTGCTCGAAGTTTCTTACCGCATACCCGGTGCCAACGAAGACGGCATTGAGTTATGGAAACGCATCAAGGTGGACAGCCCCGAAACGCTGGGAGAGGAAAACGCCCAACAAGAAGCTCCCCAAAAACGGGCCTCGAACGGTGTCTATCATATAGCGGAGCAAATGCCGGAATATCCGGGAGGTACTACCGCCATGATGACCCGCATTGCCCAAACAGCCCAATACCCTGCGGCACTTGCCGGTAAAGGAGGAGAGGCCACAGCGACCATCCGTTTCATCGTAGACGAGAAAGGCGAAGTTGTCAGTACGGAAATATTCACCTCGGCCGGCACTTTGTTCGACGCAGAAGCCATCCGGGTGATCAAAGACCTGAAATTCAAACCGGGGAAAGAGAAAGGAGTGCCTGTCAAAGTGTATATGACAGTACCCGTATCCTTCAAACCGTAACCCCGGACAATACTCATTTAATAACACAAACACCATGAAAAGAATTAAAATTCTCTGCGCGGGATTCATTCTCGGTGCATGTGCCGTTCTTCACGCACAAAAGATCAGCCATCCGCTGGTAGGCGTATGGCAACAACTGGCCCTCCAGAAGACCGAAGGCGACAAGTTATTTTATTCGCAGGTCCCGGTATGGAAAGTTTATCAACAAGATGGAGCTTATTCCGTATTCATGATAGCTTCCCAAAGCGGTTTTTCCATTAAAACCGCCGAAGGCACTTATACCATCGACAACGACAGCACTTATACGGAATTCATCCGCGATTCGGGTGCAAATCCCGACATACAAGGAAAGAACAACGCACTGAAATACAGTATCGCCCAAAATAAAATACTGACGGTAAGATACACCCTTCCGGGAAGAACACAAGAAGCAAGTGAAGTGTGGACACGAGTAGATTTTTTGCCTAAGCAGAAATAACTATTTTACGGTCTTCACCTATATTATTAGGAGAGTATTCAGCAACAGACAACTCCCCCTACAAGAATCACCAACCCGGTTGTTTGGTTGATTCAAAATATACATATAACCCCTAAAAACCAGATTATCATGAAAAGAATCGGAACTCTTTGCGCAGGATTACTTTTCGGTGCATGCGCACTTTTACAGGCACAAAGCCTGGCTCACCCGCTTACCGGTATTTGGCAACAATTGGAACGGCAGCAAACCGAAGACAACAACATAAAGCTTTACGCCATGCCTGTATGGAAACTGATCCAAACAGATGGGAATTTCAGCCTGATTGTCATTCCGCCTAAAAGCAACGCATCGTTCAAAACCACCGAAGGTACTTATACCATCGACACCGACAGCACCTATACGGAAACCATCGGCAAGTCGGCCATGAATCCATCCATTGAGGGAACAAAAACAAATTTAAAATATAAACTGTTTGACGACGAGATGCTTATCATCAGTTACAAGCTGGCCAATTCAAAAAAAGAAGGACGCGAAATATGGAAGCGCGTTTCGTTACCCAAGCCACAAAACAACTAAGCAACAAGCAGAAAACAATGCCCCCTTCAACGGGCGGACACCGTGCGCATGATACCTATCAAAAGCCGGCTGTCTGCCCGTTTTTTCATTGAAAAGCAACACCCTTTACACGGCTAAACGGCACACATCTTACGATTCCACGCCCCGTTGTTAAAAATAGGTAAATAGAAACAGCCAACAAGCCATATTCGCCCAAAAATGCGTAATTTAGAGACCAAATTTGCCAAATAATATCCATCATGATAAAAAGCCTACATTCCGGCCGTTCATACAGGACCCTACTTTTATTGTCACTCTTATGTATCACCACACTGGTACAAGCAGCCGATCCGTTTAGCCGCCGGTATGGCGAAAAATGGGTGCGAATCAGTTATGCTCCCAACACCAATTATGCATGGACGCTGATGCAACCGGACGACGCAACCCCCAAATTACAGGCAGTAGATTATACTTCCGAAAAACAACTCTGGTGCTTTGTGGGCACAGCGCGCAACTTTAAAATCTACAACAAGGCCACAGGAGCCCAAAAGGCACTGGGCATCCGCGAAGCAGCAGAAGGGCAGTCCGTTTTAATGAACACGCCTTCTCGTTCCACCCGCTGGATGCTGGACACCGACAGTCTGCAAGCAGCCAAAAACGGCGGATACCGTATTTTCCCTGTTGGTCATACAGCCAAAACAGCAGCCATAAACGGTTTTGGAGGCCAACAAGGCGAGTTGAAGCTCTTTTCGGCAGCCGTACCCGGAAGCCGCTGGCGCATAGTAGACGCTTCGTCTACCATGGAACTGACATTCAACTACATCACCACACTCCAGCTACGCCCGGATGTGGGTTCGGACATGGCCATTCTGAACATCACATGCGACACAGCCAAACAAGTAGCCGGTGAATTCAATATCCATGTCAGCCTGAAAAACCTGAACCAACCACATATTTACTATATCCCCTCGAAGGGAACATTGAAACTGGACGTGGCCGATACCTATCGCGGCTATGCATTCAAAGGATGGAGTTACGGAACGGGCAGTCCCACTTACCAACAGACGCTTTACCTCTCATCGCGCGGACGCGGTAACCGTCCGCTTCAGGTGAAAGCCACGCTTGAGCCGGCATCTACCGAGGGCGCTTTGGCTCTTTTCACAACAGGAGACAAATACAACGTTCCTTACCGCATTCCGGCCATTGCCACGGCCAAAAACGGTGACCTGATAGCCCTGGCCGACCGCCGTTATTGCGGGGCCGACATCGGATACGGCCATGTGGACATCGTTGGCCGTGTGAGCAAGAAT
>CABSGW010000095.1 GCA_902477365.1 uncultured Prevotellaceae bacterium | reverse complement strand
CCATCGTCCAGCAACAGCCCTACAGGCAGATGGCCGAACGGGCACGCCGCGTAGGGCTGTTGCTGGACGATGGTTTCTTTGTGCGCCGGGCCCTGAAAGAGGCCGTGCAGACGTTGACCCCTCAAAAGTAGAACGTGATGGAACATGCAACTTATGATTATTTGATAGTGGGAGCAGGCCTGTTTGGTGCGGTGTTTGCCCAGCAGGCCCGACAGGCGGGCAAGCGTTGCCTGGTGGTGGACAAGCGCCCTACGGTGGGTGGCAACCTTTATTGTGAGGAGGTGGACGGCATCCATGTGCACCGTTACGGCGCGCATATTTTTCATACAGACAATGAAGCCGTGTGGCGGTATGTCAACCGTTTTGCTACGTTCAACCGTTATACCAATGCGCCGCTGGCCCGCTACGGGGAACGGTTGTACAACCTTCCTTTCAATATGAACACGTTCTATCAGTTGTGGGGAGTGCGGACTCCGGCGGAAGCGCAGGCCAAGATAGCCGAACAACGGGGCGCGTATGCCCACATCGACACGCCGGCCAACCTGGAGGAACAGGCGCTGAAACTATGCGGCAGCGACATTTACGAACGGCTGATTAAGGGATATACCGAAAAGCAGTGGGGCAGGTCGGCCGCCGAACTTCCGGCCTTCATTATCCGGCGCATACCGTTGCGCTTCACGTTCGACAACAATTATTTTGACGATCCCTGGCAGGGCATTCCTGTTGGTGGATATAACGTGCTGGTTGAGGCCTTGTTGGAGGGTGCGGAGGTGCGCACCGGTGTGGACTATCTGTCGCACCGCAACGAACTGGACGCACTGGCCGGACGCGTGCTTTATACCGGTTGCATCGATGCCTATTTCGACTATTGCTTCGGCCGACTGGAGTATCGCAGTCTGCGGTTCGAACAGGTGCGCCGCGACGATACGGACAATTTCCAGGGCAATGCCGTTGTCAACTATTGCGAGCGGTCCGTGCCCTATACGCGGCTCATCGAACATAAACATTTTGAATTCGGCACACAACCCTTTACGGTGCTTACCTATGAATATCCCGACAGCTTTGCGCCGGGCAAAGAACCCTACTATCCGGTGAACGATGCCGTAAACAGCGCGTTGTACGGACGTTACCGGCAGTTGGCCCTGCAACAACCGAATGTGTTGTTTGGCGGTCGGTTGGGCACGTATGCCTATGCCGATATGGACGATACGGTGGCGGCGGCTCTGCATTTGTGGGAAAAAGAACTATCACATTTAGAATGACTTGCTGTATGGAAGGCGACAAGCTTACATGGAGAATCCTGCACAATATGGACTCCTTAGAGCGGATTTGGCGTGTTTGGGAAGTAGAGAACCGGTTGTCTCCCTTCCTTTATTTTGATTATGTCCGGGAAATTTATCGTCAAACCCGGTATCACGACTTGAAATACCGCCCGGTCTTTGCCTGTGTAGAGGGGCCGGAGGGGATGCTCATGATAGCCCCGTTAAAGTGGAATGTGTTTAAGCGGAACTATAAATTGCTGGCCGATACACAGGGTTGCGGACAAACCGATTTCCTGTTTGCTCCCTCGACCGATGCGGATACCCTACGTGCTTGCGTGGAACTGTTTGCCGCCCGCATCGGGCATAAGGTCATTTTTCGGCGGATGAACGAACACTCACCCGTTACCGGCATATTGCGCGGAATGGGACGTATTACGAAAGAGGCTCGTCTGCAGTGTGTTACGCTGTCTTTTGGCGAGGATTTCGATGCTCATCTGAAGACCCTTTCGGCGTCGGTACGGCAAAACATCCGCACGGCCTACAATCGCATGAAGCGCGATGACGTGACCTGTACGTTGCAGTTGTTTACGGCTTCAAACCGCATGTCCTCGTTGATGTACAAGGATGTGATGCGCCTGTATCTGGAACGCTTGTTCCTGAAGTACACCTCCCAGCGGGGACTGAAACGCCTTTGGCGTATCGGACACCACACGTTTGTCTATAAGTATTGGAAACACGATACCATTTCATTGCGTGCCAACCCGAATACCTTCCATGCCTTGCTGTTTATTAACGGTGAACTAGCCAGTTTTATGGCAGGTTTCATGGATAACGAACAGCAGAAACTGGTCATTCCCCGTCTGGCGATAGACCATGCGTTTAAATTTTATTCTCCGGGTTATGTGTTGTTGTGCGAGACCATGAGGCAGCTGATTGCCAATACGGCTATACGCGAACTTGACCTTTCGCGTGGCGACGAGCGCTACAAATTCGACTTGGGCGGCCAGCCTTATTATACGGACAGCTACGTATTTGTGTAGGGCAGTCGTATTTATCTATTGATATACATACATTTCACGTGCAAAGATGGTTCTGAATATAGCATATATTGTATCCTTCTCTATTATTTTTTTGTTTGCTAATTTGATTAATTGACAATAAGTAGTTTGAAGTAAATCATAATTGTTTGATCTTAATAATAGGTGATGCAATATTTCTTCTAAGATTTGCAGGCGTGTTTGGTCCTGTTCTATGAATCTGCTCTTGCTGACTTGCTGATCTGAAATACGGTAGTCGTATAATATTTGTGGTTCTATATAAAATACTGCACCGGCTTTGGCTGCTTCAAACCACAGTTTATAATCTTCTGCATAAGGATAGTTCTGGTAGTATATGGAATGTTGTATAAAAAACTTTTTGCGTAATAGTGTGGTAGGATGATAAAATGCATTTGATTCGAATAGTACTTTCAGTGGCAAGTCTATTTTTCCGCTTAATTGTGTAAACGGTACACCTTCTTTTCGGTCTTGATTGAATCCTTGCATCCATGTACCACAAATATCGATGGAGGGTTCAGCTTCCATAATGGCATATTGAATGCGCAGCCGATTTCGATGCATTCGGTCGTCTGCATCCATGCGGGCTATATATTTTCCTCGGGCTAATCGTATGCCCTCATTTAGTGATGCAATATAGTCATGTGTACGTTTTATGTAAACAATGCGAGGATCGGTGAATTTACGGACTATAAATTCTGTATTATCAGTTGAACCATCATCTATCAATAAAAGTTCAAAGTCTGTAAATGTCTGTTCTAATATACTTTCTATAGCTTCTGCCAAGTATGCTTCAGTATTGTATGTCGTTATTAATACCGTTATTTTAGGTCTCATTATAGTTGCATTTAAATTTTAAGAATTCTTCTTTGTATAACTGCATAGTTTTGGTTAACATATGTTCTTGAGTGTATTTTCCCAGATAATGTTGGTAGGCTGTTTGCCCCAATCTATAGCGTTCTTCAGGATGTGTGAGTAACCTGATGATGTTCTCGGCTAAAGCTTTAATATCTACAGATAAACCAAACACAGTAGAGAAATAAGTGTTTACTTTTAGACTATTTATGTCGTTCTGAAACATTTCGTCTAGCCCGTCTACGGCCGTAGTGATAATAGGTAATTGGGCACGCATCATTTCGATGGCGGCATAGCTACATTGTTCCTGTATAGAAGCTATAATTCCAATGTCATTTTGTGTATAAACTTGCTGAAGTTCTTTTTGTGTCAGTAAACCTGTAAATTGTAAATCCAATTGTGGAAAGATACATTGCAATTCCTTTTGGCGCTGTTTAGAGCCTTTTCCAGCGATTGTAAGTTTTACGACATAACCTTTTTGCTGAACATAGGCTAATGCTTGCAGGATAAATTGTAATCCTTTACTTTCCGATAAATTGCCTACATACAGTAGTCGGTTACCACCTTTAGAACGGTCTGTAGAAACATTCTTTTGTTGTATTTTGGCACAACCATTACTGATGATGTGTACGCAGTCCTCTTTTTGATAGACATTTTTCAGAAAATCTTTGGCACATGCTGTCACACAAACTATACAATTTACTTTTTGATAAGCAGGATATTCATGGTTCCTGCATACTAACGAGAACATTCGTTTATAATCCTTTTGGATATAGTAGCATTTATAGGCTTGGTTGAATGCTGTGCGATTGTTGTTGTACCATTGTTTCCAAGGAATACAGTGCACGTGAGTAATGATGCGGCACGTATGATGTCTTTTCACCTCTAGTGCGAAATTTATCAGATTGAGGGTATGTAAGTGTAAGATGCATTCGCCGTGAGATGGGAATATTTCAGTTACGATTCGATAGGCTTTTTTGAAGTAACGGTTTGTATGGAAAGGTTGTCCCATAATGGAAGAGGCATGTTGGGGGAAAGGTATTGACAAAAAACGACAACCGTTTTGCAGAGTGTCTTGAACAAAAAGCTGTCTTCTGTCGTAAATAAAACGTATACAGATTACTTGATATTCGGTTTGTTTTGCTAATGTAGTTGTCAGAATTTCTATGTACCGGTCTACTCCTGAGAAACTTCCTGCATTGGTAATGTACATTAAGCAAATAGTTTTTTGTTTCATATTGTCAAGGTATTAGCAAGCAATTCATACGTTGTGTGTCATTTCCTTCTTTCAGTAAGGAATATCGGCATAAAGTCAGTAAGAAGCGGGCTATACCTTGCCCATAGCCTGCAGTCAATGCATGGGGAGGTATATGGGCTGTTAATTCTTTTTCTATCCATTCTTTGGGTTGCATTAGAAAATAATTTTCCAGCCATTCGGCAGTAGCTTCGTAATTCTGGCTTAACAAGAAGTTCAGCATTTCCACATCTTCTTCAAGGGGTTCTACTTGGAATAGATTCTTAATTGTAGCTGCTTTTCGATTTTCGTTTATAATGGTTGTGATTCCGTTGCTTATTGCGTTTTTTATTGTCTGTTCCAGATAATGTCCTATTACAGGGTCATCTTTTAATAATCCTTGTTTGTATAAGTTGGTATAACAAGTATGTATTTTTTCGGGAAGAGTGTTTGTTTGAATGCTGCATCGAACGGCCAAATAGACCTTAAAATAAGCCTGTAATGTGCTACGTGACCGTATGGTTAAGGTTCGTTGGTGTTTTTCGAACAGTTGTTCCATGCGTTGGTCGGCAGCTTTCATAAGTTTGTCGATGAGTAGTTTTCTATCTGTTTGGTATGCTATAGAATTTAGCAAATTCAGATAGTGGCCGATTTCTATCATCTGAAAATCCCAGGTAGTTTCGTAGTCCAGCTGTTTTTTTAGTTCGTTGGTAATTTGTTGGTTTTGTTTGTCGAATAACTCATTGGTTTTGGCTTCTACAAAGCCGTTTTTGGTTAGGTAGACCAGTACAAAACCTATTCCAGACAGTCCATTCCTGAATCCAATATCGGTTGTTTCTGTGAGTAATGCTTCTTGTAGCAGTTCTGCCGCTTCCTCTTCCAGAATCTCGTCACATAACAGACGTGAGGCTTCAAACAAGCTTAATGCCGCACCTGCTTTGCCGTTGTAAAAGCCCGATGAACTGAATGCTTCAGCACTCAGAGTTATAAAATCGGCCAATTGCTTTATAATTGAGTGTAACATCTTTTTGTAGATAATTATCGTGTGTTTGTGATTCTTTTTTAGGTAGCTTTAGCTTCCTGTTCCTTATGAAATACATTTTTTTATTCAATCCACCGTGTTAAGTTCGCAAATAGCAGAAAAAGAATGACGAATATGGTGATAATTCCCTTCTTGTATTCTTTGTCTGTTAATTTGATGGCCCGTACCTTTCTTTCTGGTATAACGATGTCTACGAGGGAAAAATAGGCTATACAGGGGACGAGTAGTTTTAGACCAATTAATAGTCCGTAGTCAGGAGTACCTAAAAAATATAAGAAGTGGTGTCGGAGATTGAAAATGAACATGATATTCGTAAGTACGAGAACTATAAGCGCAAAAAAAGAATCTGCAGCTCCACCATATGGGTCTGATGGCCACTTTTTAGATGTACGGTAGCGCATCAGTATCGCAAAAATGTAATAGATACACTTCATGAGAATTAAAAACTTTCTTCTATTAAGTTGCCTAATTTATCTGTAACCCATTCTGTCCCTCCTACAGCATCAGCAATAGTAAGTACTATTCTTCCTGTGGGAGTTAAAGTTGCGAAGAGAAGAACAACGTCAACTCCCGCTTTTAGACCGTTTTTCCATGATACATCGTTGGCAAAGGTAGCTATGCTGCAAAAAACTCCATATCCCCCTAAGGCTTTTCCAACATTTCTTGTTATTCCAAAAAAAAGCTTAGTATCATTGTCTATCAAAGGGTCAACCTTTTCAATATATTTGAATGCTTGAGTTTTTACTTCAAAGGGGACACTTAGGGCACTGCATATATGCCCCGTAATGTCTATGAATTTTTTTCCAAGGTCTGATAAATTTAAAAAACTCAGGTGTTGATCTTCTTGGGTGTTTCCGTTATCTCCTGTTGAATCACTACCTGGATTAGAGTTGTGGTTATCACCGGTTATTCCGGTATTCCACGAACCGGAATAATCTCCTTCGGAGTTATGACCTGTGTTTATGCCTCCTCCTTGTCCCACAATATCAACAGGTGGAAGATTGATGTCATGACTGGTGTCAGTGTCGCTGGGGGGATAGTATACTCCGTTCACGTATCCGCCTTCCCATTGTCCGGCATCAGCTAGTTCTTTGTACCGGTCGTATTCTGCAGCTTCTTCGGGTGTAAGGGGAGTGTCCTCATCGTATGAGTCGTCTAGCCATCCTGACGGGTCTAGATTACCGCTGCCTTCTAATTGCTCATCTAGGTCTAAGTTTCCACTATTATTATACCAACCGGTCAAGTCATCTAAGAGAATGTCTCCCGATCCTGGAATATCACCCGATGTTGGTGGAGAAGGTATCTCTGTTGTCGTTGAGACTGCGCTATAGAAAGCGATGCCTCCGAAAGCTGTATTTTCATCTTTTTTATTGGAAGTGTGGTTGTCGATACCTCCAATGTATTGTTTGGAAGAGTTGGTGGTATCATATTCGTCCATTTGTACATAACCTCCGTTCCATAGTCCATTTTCCTTAAGTTTTATGTATTCATGTAGCGAATAGGGGTCTCTACTGCTTCCGTTTCCTCCAGCAACAAAGGTGCATTGTTCTTTTTCGCTTAGTACAGGCATTTTTTGTGCCAGTTTTGCCAGTGTTTCCTTGTTTATGATTTTCATGTTATCGTGTTAATTTTTGTATTTTACAAATAGAATTAATGACAGGTAGATATGCAACTTTTATCACGCCTATTTTAGGCGTATTTTGTGTCTTGGATTTTTAGTTTAGCTTTGACTTGACATTTCTGGTTGGTATGTCTTTATATATATATAATGATATGGTTGTTGTATGAGTAAAAAGGGGTGGAATATCTAGAGTTCTTAGGATTTGTATATTTTAAGGTAAGAGGTTTTGTATTTGTTTACTACGCTCCAATAGATGCCGGGCAATATCTTTTGTACAATGTGTTACGTATGGGTTTCGTTTTTCGTTATATGGTCGGTTTGCTTGTCGGAGCTAGGATCGGGCAGGGTGGCTTGTGCAGTTCCGCTTTCGATGGAGTCGGCTTGTGATGCTACCAATTTGTAGTAAGTACCTTGGTGTTTCATCAGGCTTTCGTGGTTGCCTACTTCAACAATGGCGCCCTCGTGCATCACCACAATTTGGTCGG
Source organism: uncultured Prevotellaceae bacterium (assembly GCA_902477365.1). Taxonomy (GTDB): domain Bacteria; phylum Bacteroidota; class Bacteroidia; order Bacteroidales; family Bacteroidaceae; genus Alloprevotella. The sequence goes on along the minus strand of CABSGW010000095.1, from coordinate 1,804 downwards.
CATTGCGTATGGTGCTCAGACGGTGCGCAATGACCACGACGGTACGTTCCTTGAATACGGAATTGAGCGCTTCGACAATGAGTCGTTCGTTCACGGTGTCCAGTGCGTTGGTGGCCTCGTCCAGGAACAGGTATTGTGGGTCACGATACAGGGCGCGGGCTATCAGCAGACGTTGTTTTTGTCCGCCGCTCAGGCCGCGTCCCTTTTCGCCGACGGGTGTATCGAAGCCTTTGGGCATGGCGTTTATCTCCTCTTCGATGCGGGCTGCCCGGCAGCAGGTGCGCACCCGGTCATAGTCAATGTGTTCGTCATCCAGTACGATGTTGTTCAGGATGGTATCGCTGAATATTTTCCCGTCTTGCATCACCACCCCACAGAGGTTGCGCCATTGGCGCAGGTTGATAGCCGTTACGTTCATGCCTCCCATTTTTATGTCGCCGTAGCTGGGGCGGTACAGGCGTACCAGCAGTTTGAGCAGGGTAGACTTGCCGCTTCCGCTTCCGCCCACGATGGCTGTCACCTTGTTTTGTGGTATGCGCAAGTAGATGTTGCGCAGTACCAGCGGCGAATTGGCGGTGTATTGGAAGAGAACGTTCTCCAATGTGATGTCCCGCGATTCGGGCAGTACGGTACTGGCGCCCACAGAGAGTAACTCTTCCTCATCGTCCAGTTGGCGGATCTCGTTCATGCGCAGGAAACTTATTTTGGCATATTGGGCCGAAACGATGAAATTGATGAACTGTACCAATGGTCCGTTCATCATACCGATGATGAACTGAGTGGAAATCATGACGCCAAACGTGATTTCGCCCCGTATGACGGCAGTGGCGCAGAAAAACACAATGGCCATGTTCTTGACACTTTCGATGAATTGTGCTCCCAGGTTCTGCATGTTGGTGACGGTCAGTACGCGTTTGTTTACATGGTACAGTCGTGCCTGTATTTCCTCCCATTTCCAGCGGCGGTGTTTCTCGTAATTGTATATTTTGATGTCTTGGATGGCCGATACCGTTTCCACCCAATAGCTTTGGTCGCGTGACACCAGTTCAAAGTATTCCCAGTCCAGTTTTTTGCGGATGCGCAGGAAAAGCAGCACCCAGCCGGCGTAGAGCAGCGAACCGCCCAAGAAGATGTAGAAGATAATGGAGTTGTACCACAACAGGATGACCGAAAACACCACGAACGTGAAAATGGAGAAGATGAACGAAAGTGAGTTGTTCATGATGAATCCCCGGATGCGTTCGTGATCGCGTGCCCGTTGCAGGATATCGCCCAACAGTTTGTTTTCGAAAAAGGTGACAGGCAGTTTCATCAGTTTGATGAGGTAGTCGGAGATAAGCGCCACGTTGACCCTGGCTGTGATGTGCATCAGTATCCAGTCGCGCAATACGTTGAACACCATAACGCTTATCAGGATGCATACGTTGCCTATCAGCACCATGTTGATGAAGTTGACGTCTGAGGTTTGTATGCCGACGTCTATCACCGCTTTTGATATGAAAGGAAGCAACGCCTGTAGCAGGGTGACCAGCATCATGACCAGAAAGACAACCAGGAAGTTCTTTTTGTAGGGGTAGAAGTAGTTAAGAATACTTAGAAAACTGTTTCGCTTCAGTTCTTTTTCAGCCTTTGAGTCGCGGAAGTCGGCTGTGGGTTCCAGTGCCAGCAACACGCCGTGATTTTCTCCCTTCAAGTACCATCCTCGGCGGAATTCCTCCAGGGTGTAACGGATACGTCCTTTGGTGGGGTCGGCTACGTATAGGTGTCGTTTGTCGGCATGGTGTACCACCACAAAATGGATTTC
>CABSGW010000094.1 GCA_902477365.1 uncultured Prevotellaceae bacterium | reverse complement strand
GGGACGGTATTAACGATGTGGCTTTTTACAACCGCAAAGAATCGTACTACCGTATTCTTTACGGCAACACGGCTTATGTGGATTGCAACGGGCGCATCAACATACGGTATCATTCGCGTGACCGCCGGAAAGGAAAGATGATTTACTCGCCAGAAGGAAACCCCATCTTTCAGAACAATGAACCTAACCATATGATGAGGCAGGATGTGCCCGGCGTGGATTTTGTTGGTTCGTCCATTGCGTTGTGGGGTAGCCCCGACAGTACGGCGTTGATGGAAGTGATTCGGGACATTGTGTTGAATGAAGGGCTACCTTATCCGACCTTTCAGGGTAAGTGGGTAAAAGACCCGAGTAGCTTTATGCCAGACCTCTGGACCTATGGAGGACTGATGGACAGTGTGGTTTCGTATGCCAAACAGATGGGACTGAAGGTGATTCATACATATGATCAACCTTTTCTACATGCCGATAGGGGAAATGGAGGTTTTATTGATGGACCGGTTCATGAGAGAAAACGTTATCACTTTACTGACAAAGATTTGTCAACCCGTGAATATGCTGATCTGTTGGCAAGGGAAGGGCTGATTCTTGGGCGTACCTCTATTTCCAATTCTATGGCGCCCGGTACGGCCGATTGCAGTCCGGTACCGTCGGACAGCATTTGTGTGTTGCATCGGCGTTTCCTTGCAGAAAGTGTGAATGAAACGGATACATTGATCTATATAGACGATCCGACGTATCTGGAAGAGATTGCTTGTTGGGAAGGTCATAGTCGGGAACTGAATATGGTAAAAATAGGTAAAGAGTTGATTCATTACCTTGGTGTGACGAACGAAAAACCTTATCGGCTGATGCAAGTGACACGCGGTTATTGGGGCACGAGGCCGACAGTCCATACAAAAGGAGACGCCGTAGACAAACTTCAGCCGGCGGTGGGTGGTGCATACTCCGGATTGATTCCCAATCTGGAACTGCAGGACGAGTTGGCACGTCATTATGCCGATATCTGTAAAAACAGTGGGTTGGGCATGTTCGATTATGATGGGCAGGAGTTCTTTTTTCATACCGGATTCGGGGGTTATTCCGTTAAACGTTTTTTCCGTAATATGTTTGCCCAGGCAAAGAGCTATGGTTTACCGGATATCCGTTTTACAGGGGCAACGTTGTCTGAGGGTTCTTGGCACTACCAAAGTACCTGGAATGTGGGTGGAGGACTAAATATTTACGATGTGAAAAAGCGTGTGTGGGGAAGTACCACCAGTCAGGGCAAAGACTTGCGTGACGTGACGTATGCCAACTTCTTCCCGTCTTCGTTTGGCAGTAATTTCCCTATTACGGCTCAGTCTACGGTGGAAGATTATGAACATATTGAGGCCACGGCAATTGGTTATGGTTGTACATATGCGTTCAGAATTGGACAGAAAGATGTGGAAAGTTGTCCGCAGAAGTATGCCATATTCCATGTCATTCGTACTTGGGAAGAAGCTCGTCGGGCAAATGCATTTCCTGTTTTCATCCGCAATATGTTGAGGAATCCGGCATTAAGCTGGCGCTTGGAGACGAAAGCGGATGGTAACGGTTGGACGCTTTATCAAATGGAGGAAGGGCGGAAGATCCGTTCGTTCGACTTGTATCGTCAGGACAAGTAATAGATAAATTGATGTACTATTTAAATGTTTGCTAAATAATGAAAAAACTATTGTATTTTATTCCGGTATTCAGTTTGTGTGGGAATATCTTGTCAGCTAGGGAGTATCACGTATCACCTGTCGGATCAGATGCTGGTAGTGGCGATTTTTCGTCTCCCTTTAGAACCATCAATTGGGCGGCACAAAGGGCTCTACCGGGTGATACGGTTACGGTGCATAACGGCACGTACCGTGAATGGGTGAATCCGCTGAATGGTGGAGAGCGGGAAGGCAAACGCATCCTGTACCGGGTGGCTGAAGGCGAAAAAGCTGAAATAAAGGGGTCGGAGTTAGTGACCGGGTGGAGAAAAGAGAAAAGAGGAAAAGGGGTGTGGAAAGTAGTTTTGCCGAATACGTTTTTTGGAAATTATAACCCGTTTAATGACCGTTTGTATGGCGATTGGTTTTGGTCTGATAAAGTGCATCATACGGGTGATGTTTATTTGAACGATGTGTCGCTTTATGAGGCTTTCAGCCTGGATAAAGTGTTTGTACCGGATACCATTAGAACTATTCGCGACCCACAGGGCTGTACCAATGTTTGGTTTGCCGAAGTGGATGCTACCCATACAACCATTTACGCCAACTTTGGCAACGCCGATCCTAACAAGGAGACGGTAGAAATATCGGTTCGTCCCACCTGTTTTTATCCTACTCGCGAGGGGTTGGACTATATTACGATTCGTGGTTTTCACATTAGTCAGGCTGCGACGCAATGGGCTGCGCCGACAGCCGAACAGGTCGGCATGGTGGCCACTCATTGGTGCAAGGGATGGATTATAGAGGACAATGTTATCAAAAACTCCCGTGCTAACGGTATCACTTTGGGGAAGGAACGGAGCAGCGGGCATAATCTAGACTGTAATGATAAACGTTTGGATGGTACGTTACATTATGTGGAGGTGATTTTCAATACGTTACGTCTCGGATGGAGCAAAGAGCAGGTCGGTTCTCATATTGTCCGGAATAATGTGATTTCGGATTGTGAACAGACGGGTATTTGCGGCAGTATGGGGGCTGCGTTCAGCGAGATCTACGGTAATCATATTTATAACATTTTGGTGAAACAGCAGTTTGGAGGCGCTGAGATGGCCGGCATTAAACTGCATGGCGCGATAGACACTTATATTCACCATAATCGGATTCATAAGATCGGGAATTACGGTATTTGGTTGGATTGGATGGCACAAGGTGCACGGGTTTCGTCCAACTTGCTCTATGATAATTGGGCACAGGATTTGTTTCTTGAAGTGTCTCATGGTCCTTATATTGTTGACAATAACATCTCGCTATCTCCACGTACTATACAGGAGAACACGGATGGAGGAGCGTACTTGCACAATCTTTTTTCGGGAGACATCAATCGGTTGGATGATCAGCGTTACACTCCGTATCACTTAAATCATTCAACCGAAGTAAAAGGTATCCGGACAATTACCGAGGGAGACCATCGTTTCTATAATAATATTTTCATCGGCGGAAGTAACGATAAGTTGAAATATGGCATGGTGGTGTTTGACGTGTCTCAACGTCCGATGTATGCGGAGAATAACCTGTTTCTGAACGGAGCGTTGCCGATGACGAACAAAACGAAAGATTGGGTGGAAAAAGACGTCAATCCGAAACTGAAAATAGAAGAAACAGCCAATGGGGAGGTTTATCTGGTGAGCGATATTAATCTGCAAGAATTGGCAGCTTTTCAAGGAAAGGGTATCGATGCCAGCCGACTGGGCATTACCCAGTTGACGGGATTTCCGTTTGAGCATTTTGACGGTACTCCATTCAGGTTGGAAAGAGATTTTTTTGGTAAAGAACGTACCGTATCTCCAATGGTAGGACCGGTAGAAAGTTTGCCTGCTTCCAAACGTATTAGAGTGTGGCCTAACGGGCTGTAACAGCCGCGGGAAACAAGGGTTGAACAAATAAAAGTAACGAACAGAACATATACATGAAATAACGTGGCAAAAAGCGTATGAAGAAGTATTTGTGGATAATTGTATGGATGAGTTGTATCGGATTGTCGGCTTGGGGACAACGTGAAGTGCTGAATTTTGATAGAGACTGGCGGTTTGCCCGTTTTGGCTTGCAAGCTGATGGTTCTCGTCGTCCGGAACCGGTTTCCCCCGAATCTTATGTGTTTGATGATTCGGATTGGCGGTTGTTGGATGTGCCGCACGATTGGGCGATAGAGGGGCCGTTCCGTCAAGATTTGGATGGATATACCGGGAAACTTCCTTGGCAAGGCATCGGTTGGTATCGCAAACAGTTCGATGTGTCGGTTAAAGACAAAGCGAAACAATTCTATTTAGACTTTGATGGTGCGATGGCAAATGCCGAGGTTTGGTTGAACGGCAAAAAGGTGGGTGAACGTCCTTTCGGGTATAGTTCTTTTCGGGTGAATCTGACGCCTTATCTGCTGTACGGAAAGAAGAATGTGGTGGCTGTGCGTCTGAACACGGAAAAATTCGGCTCGCGTTGGTATCCGGGAGCAGGAATCTATCGGCATGTCAGGTTGGTCAAAACAGCTCCGGTACATGTGGCTCATTGGGGCGTTTTTGTAACAACTCCGCAGGTTACTCCTGTACAGGCTCTGGTCAAAGTGTCCGTAGAGGTACAGAACACGCTCCAAAGTGATGTTGAGGGGACATTTCAAGTACATATCTATGAATTGGCCAAGGATGATAGTCCCGGCAGATTGGTTGCCGAATCCGGCAAACGGCCGTTGAAGTTGCTTTCAGGGCAGACAGGAACGGACAGTGTAGCGCTTAAATTAGTATCGCCCAAGTTGTGGAGTATTGAAACGACCAACCGCTATATGGCCCGTGTTACGGTTTATAATAAACGGAAGAAAGTGGACGTTTACGATGCCCCGTTTGGCATACGCACGATTGAGTTCACGCACGACAATGGTTTCCTTTTAAACGGAAGGCGGGTACCACTTAATGGTACATGTAACCACCATGATCTGGGCGCTTTGGGAGCAGCCATGAATGTGGTGGCCTTGGAGCGGCAATTACGTATTTTGAAGAGTTTCGGTTGCAATGCGTTGCGGACATCCCACAATCCTCCTGCGCCGGAATTGCTGATGCTGGCCGATAAAATGGGTTTTGTCGTGATGGATGAGTTATTTGACTGCTGGACGATAGGTAAGAAGGAAAACGATTACAGTGTATTGTATGACCAATGGCATGAAAAAGATATTGAGACGTTAGTGCGTCGTGATCGTAACCATCCTTCTGTCATTATGTGGAGTACGGGTAATGAGGTGTCAGAGCAGTATAAACCGGAACTGGGAATTGCGCGACATTTAACAGAAGTGGTACATCGGTTTGACCGTACTCGTCCGGCTACGTTTGGAGCCTCCTATCCGAGCAAATCGGCCATGAACGGTACGGAATTGCAGGTTGACGTGCATGGAATGAATTATGCGGTAGGGGTGTATGGAGGTCCTGAATTTTATGGAAAATTCCTGAGTAAGGAAGGGCATGAACATCTGTCGGGTTATTCCAGTGAATCGAGTTCAACCATGAGTTCGAGGGGAGAGTATTTTCCCCGTAAGTATCACGTGTCGTCTTATGATTTAACCGAACCCGGATGGGGTGGATTACCCGACTGGGAATTTGCAGCCTTGGACAAGTATCCCGGTATTTGCGGTGAATTTGTGTGGACGGGCTTCGATTATTTGGGTGAGCCGACACCATTTAATAGTGATGCCAGTGTTTTGCTGAATCATTCGGCTGCGATGAGTGAAGAAGAACTGGCCGCACAGCGTGCAGAGTTGGAAAAAATAGAGCGTAATCGCCCGACGTCGCGCAGCAGCTATTTCGGTATTGTGGACTTGGCTGGCTTTCCTAAAGATCGTTATTATTTATACCAAGCACGCTGGATGCCAAATACACCGATGGTGCATATTTTGCCGCATTGGAATTTTCCGGATAGGGTAGGAAAGGAAACTCCGGTATTTGTTTATAGTTCTGGTGACGAAGTGGAATTGTTCTTGAATGGCAAGTCGCTTGGAAGGAAAAAGAAGGGGCTTTATGAATACCGCTTTCGTTGGGATAACGTAATGTATGAACCGGGAGAATTGAAGGCGGTTGCCTATAAACAACAGAAGAAATGGGCGGAAACAAGTGTAAGAACGACTGGGGATGCAGTTCGTTTGAAGGCAGAACCGGATAAAACCGTGATTAAAGCGGATGGGGAGGATTTGGTATTTGTAAAAGTGTGGTTTGAAGATAAAGAGGGGAATGCCGTGCCGACTGCCGAAAACCTGATTTCTTGTGCTCTGGAAGGAGATGGTATGATTGTGGCAACTGATAATGGAGATCCTACTTGTTTGATTACATTCTCCGAACCGGCACGCCCGGCTTTTAACGGATTGTTTTTGGCTATTATCAAAGCGAAGCGGAGTGGTAGTCACCCGTTGCGTCTGACCATCACTTCGGAGGGATTGGAAAAGGCGACGGTTGATATCAAAATAGCATCGGGTACAGCGTATTAAATGAATGTGGGAAATGATGAAAAAAACGTTTTTACTTGGTGTTCTTACCTTTTTATCGGGAACGTGTGTCGCTGTAGCAGCGCGGGTCTCATGGTTGCCAGTGGCAAAAGATGTAGCGAAACAGATGCGTTTGTTAGCGTGTACTTATGAAGATGCAGTACTGCGACATTGTGAAGAAATAACTCCTTTTTCGAACTGGGAGGTACATACGGAACAGACGAGAATAGATGGCGGTATATGTTATACGTTTTCTTTTACAGCTAAACAGGATATGCAAGATGCCGGTGTGGCGGTGGCGTTCGACCGGTATGATTGGACGAGTGATAACTATGTCATGATTCCTTCTGCGGTGTATAATGGAAATAGGCAACGTATCGTGAACCGTTCATACGCTACGGGACTTGATAAGACGGATTACAATCGGAAAGAACTGGCACTGACGTCGAATCCTATTCCGCAATTATCTCCCGAATTTGGTGCACCTTCGCGTTTAGAGGTAAGTGTTTGCAATGCAGCTACTCCGGCTATCACAATGCTGGAACGGAGGAAGCGGTTGGGAACAATTCTGTTGACCGATCAGGGTATTGAGTGGAACAAACGGTTGTTGGATCATGCTTTGATTGTGGAAGAAACGCCAGACAGAAGTGTTGCTTCTTTTGTTATCAGTGCCCCGGGTGTGCGTGAGCGCAAACCGGAATTTATAGGCTTCAGCAAAAGTCCTGATAGGGGAATAGCTGTGAAGCAAGGAGACCGTATTATTATACGGGTTACAGCGATAACATTTCCTTGTCAGGATGTTCCCGGCTTGTTGGCTCGCTTCATGAAAGACCGCAAACGACATATTTCGGGAGAAGCCCCTCGTAACCTGATGCCGATGAGTGAGGTCTTGGCACGGATGGTCCGAAATATTGACGAGCGTTATTATGTGGGAGACCGATGGGAGTATTATTGTCCGGAAAATGCCAATTGGATGTCTTTCGGCTGGATTGGAGGGTTGATGAATACCTATCCGATGTTGGCGTTGGGTGATGAAGAGCATGTGCGTAGAGTGAAGCATACATTTGAATTCGGATTGTCGCGTGCCAAAGGAAAAAGCGGTTACTATTATGATGTGCTTGGTGCGGATGGTAATGTATTGTACCGTGATGCTGCCATCAATAATCCGGGAATCGGTCTGACCCGTAAGAACGGTGATGTGCTTTATTGGATGGTCAAGCAATTTATGTTACTGAAGGAACAGGGGAAAGGTGATGTGATAGATTCCGATTGGGAGACAAATGTACGGTTGTTGGCAGATGCTTTTGTCAATACCTGGAAGAAAGAAGGTACATGGGGGAACTACTTGGATGTGGAAACGGGTAATGTTGCGGTATATAACACAACGGGTGGAGCGATGGCTGTGGCCGGATTGGCGTTGGCTTCTTGCTATTATGATAATTCGGATTATTTGAATATAGCTTGTGCGGCCGCGGCTGCCTATTATGATAATTTTTCTGTAGTTGGCTTTACATCGGGTGGTTGCGGAGATATTCTTCAAAATGCAGACTCAGAGACGGCTGTGGCCTTGCTCACTTCTTTGATGACACTCTATGAAGTGACCGGAAAAACTCTGTATTTGGAACAAGCGGCCGATCTGGCCCATTTATGTGCCACCTGGACGGTTTCTTTCCCTTATAGGTTACCGGAAAATACCCCATTGGCAAAGTTGGGAGCGAATTTGACCGGTGCTGTTTGGGCAAGTACCCAGAATAAACATGGCGCTCCGGGTTTTTGCACACAATCGGGAGACGCTTTGTTTAAGTTATACCGTGCCACTGGAGATACGTCTTATGCGGAATTGCTTCGTGATGTAATTCATGCACATGCGGAAGGTATACAGCCAAATGGGAAGATCACAGAACGTCTGACCTATTGTGATGCAGACAGTCGTGGTTCGCGTGGCGATGGTGGTAAGACGGGGTGGAATGAAACCAATGGGGCGATGATGTCCTTGGAGATACCTGGTATTTATGTACGTACAGATATTGGTTCGTTGTATGTATTCGATCATGTGAAAGCAGAAATTATCAAGCAGAATGGGAAATATATGATTTTACAAATTACGAATCCTACCGCTTATGATGCAACGGTGGTTGTTTGTGCGGAGAATGGTGAAGAAGCGGCGTATCCGTTGGGTGATAATGCCTTTCTGCGATGGAAAGGCAAAGTGGCGGTGAAGGCGGGTAAGTCTGTAACCTATAAACTAAAAATAAATTCAAAATAACGGCTTATGCTAGTATATAAAAAAGTCTTCTCATGGTGTGTCGCCTCGTTGTTTCTGACGGGTTGTACGACGGGAAAAAGTTGGGATTTCCAGACCGACTATTTCAGCATTGGTGTGAATGATAAAGGGTATATTACAAGTATGAAAAACACGACGGTTTCGCCAGCCCGTGAGTTTAGTCCCGCTGACAAACCTTCTCCGTTGTTGTCGTTGTATGATAGCGAGAAGAAGGTCTATTATACACCTCAGACAGCATCCTATAGCAAAGAGACCCATTGTTTTACATTGGGCTATCCGAATGGTTCGGTTGCTAAAGTGACCTTGCAGGCCCATGGTAAGTATTTTAAGTTGACGTTGAATAGCCTAGAACCTAGAAGTGGTATTGACGCTATACAATGGGGCACTTATTATACGAATATCACCAACTTATTGGGTGAGATTATTGGTGTGGCCCGCGATACCAGCGATGTTGTCAATTACAGTATCGGTGTATTGGCGCTTGATGACAATACATTAGGTGGTACTCCCGATATTGAGGGCGATGCAGCTCCTTTCCAGTATATTATACACACCCCGGATAAACAGCGTTATCCATTGCCGGACAGTTTGCATGAGGGACAGGTGTTTACGCTGGGGGGAAACGGAATCAGTGATGTTGCTTTCTATGCCAATAAAGAGCCGTACTATCGAATCATGTATGGAAATGCCGCTTTGGTGGATAGTTTGGGACGTATTTATTTGAATTACCAGTCGAGAGACCGTAGCCGAAAACGTCAGGTTTTTTATTCCCTAATTCCTAACATGCCGGCCAACGTGCCAAATCATATAGATGTAGAACCCGTTCCAGGTGTTGATTTTATTGGTTCTTCTGTGGCTTTGTGGGGAAGTCCGGACAGTACGGCTTTGTTAGATGTTATCCAAAACATTGTCTTAACGGAAGGACTGTTGGGCAAGTAATGTTACATAAAACAATGTCGCCCTGTA